>DASXJM010000320.1:0-6128 GCA_036497405.1 Streptosporangiaceae bacterium
CGTCCACCGTGGACACCTCGGCCAGCACGCGCTGACCGTCGTGCAGCGCGACGGTGACGGCGGGGGTGGCGGTATCGAAGGCAAGCAGCAACACGGATGCACAGCCTAGTTGACCCCGCCAGTTCAGCAGGCCAGTTCAGCAGGCCGATTCAGGGCGCGGTGACGTTTCAGGCTGCGGTGGCGTTCTTCACCGGGACGGCTGGGTCGGCCAGGCGGTCCGGGTCGACCGGGGTGCCCGCGGCGATGACCCGGCGGCCCTGCAGCAGGTCCCGGGGCCGGTCCACCGCCAGCAGGGCCACCAGCCGGTCCCCGGCCAGCCAGCAGGCCGTCCACGGCCCCGGCTCGGAGGCGTCGGCCGGCCCGGGTGGGGGCCCGCGCCAGAGCAGGCGGTCGGCGCCGGCGTGGTAGCCGGCGTACTGCATGGTGCGGCCGAACTGTTCGGACCATGAGTACGGCACCGGGTCGTACACCTGCCCGGTCTCGTCGCCCCGGTCGTCGGCGATGATGTTGGCCGCCACCACCTCGGGCGCGTGCAGGGCGATGTCCCAGTGCTCGAAGCGCAGGCGGCGGCCGTAGCGCCGGGACTGGAACGCCGCGCAGTCGCCGGCCGCGAACACCCCCGGCGCCGACGTCCGCAGGCCCGGGTCGACGGCCACCCCGTTGTCCAGGGCCAGGCCGGAGTCCTGCAGCCAGCCGATGGCGGGCCGGACGCCGACCGCGGTGACCACCTCGTCGGCCGGGATCCAGCCGCCGTCCGGCAGGGCCAGGCCGCCGTCCTCGACCGACTCCACCCGGGCCGAGGTGCGCAGGTCGATGCCGGCCGCCGCGTACCAGGGCACGGTGCGGCCGCCGACCTCGGCGCCGATGGCGGCGGCCAGCGGCGTGGGACCGCCCTCGACCACCGTGACCTGGCCGCCGCGGGCCGCGGCCGCAGTGGCCAGCTCGGCGCCGATCCAGCCCGCGCCCACGATGACCAGGCGGACCCCGGGCCGGAGCCGGGCCCGCAGTTCCAGGGCGTCCTCGTGGGTGCGCAGGAAGCGCTGGCGGCCCGGGCCGGGCAGCACGATGGGGGCCGCCCCGGTCGCCAGCACCAGCCGGTCGTAGGGGTACTCCCCCGCCTCGGTGCGGACCCGGGCCGCGCCCAGGTCCAGGCCGGCGGCGGGCTCGCCCAGGTGCAGGTCCACCTGGAGCGCCCCGAAGTCGGCCGACAGCGTGGTATCCAGCTCGGCTTCGAGTTCGGCGGCGTCCGGCTCTCCGGCCAGGGCCGCCTTGGAGAGGGGTGGGCGGTCATAGGGCGGACGGCTCTCGGCGGCCAGCATGGTGATGGGGCCTTCGAAGCCGCCGGAGCGGAGTTCCTCGACCGTGCGGAGACCAGCCAGTCCCCCGCCAGCGATAACGACCTGCATGACGACATAGGGTAAAGGCGCGCGGGAGTCTGGTGCCGACCGGACTGAGAGGGAAGCTGGGGAGCTTCCGACCGCAGGAACCTGATCCGGGTCATGCCGGCGAAGGGAGCGACATGGCGCGAGTGCTCATCGTCGGCGGCGGGGTGATCGGCCTCAGCATCGCCTGGCGGTCCCGCCAGGCCGGGTTCGACGTGACCGTGGCCGATCCCGATCCCGGCCAGGGCGCCAGCCACGCCGCGGCGGGCATGCTCACCCCGGTCTCCGAGGCGGCCTACACCGAGAAGGAACTGTTCGCGCTGGGCGCGGCGTCGCTGGCCCGCTACCCGGCCTTCGCGGCCGAACTGACCGCGGCCAGCGGGCGGCCGACCGGGTTCCGTCTCACCGGCACCCTGCAGGTCGGCTACGACCACGACGACCTGGCCGTCATCGACGAACTGCGGGAGCTGCACGACAGCCTGGGCGTCCCCGGCCAGCGGCTGACCGGGCGCGAGTGCCGCCGGCTGGAGCCGATGCTGGACCCGGCCGTGCGCGGCGGCCTGCTGGCCGAGGCGGATGGCTCGGTCGACCCGCGCCTGCTGACCCAGGCCCTGCTGGCCGCGGTGGACCGGGCCGGGGTCACGATGATCCGGCCGCCGGTGACCCGGATCGAAGGACGGACGGCTCGGCTGGCCGACGGCAGCACGGCCGAAGCGGACTGGGTGGTGCTGGCGGCCGGGTGGAACTCGCCCGGCATCGACGGCCTGCCCGCGGGGGCGGTGCCGCCGGTCCGGCCGGTCAAGGGACAGATCCTGCGGCTGCGCGGGCCGGCCGGGTTCCTGAACCGGTCGGTGCGCGGCGTGGTCCGGGGTTCGTCGGTCTACCTGGTGCCCCGGGAAGACGGCGAGCTGGTGGTGGGGGCGACCCAGGAGGAGCTGGGCGAGGACATCCGGGTGACCGCGGGCGGCCTGTGGGAGCTGCTGCGGGACGCCCGGGCGCTGGTGCCGGGCCTGACCGAGCTGGAGTTCACCGAGGCGGTGGCCCGGCTGCGGCCGGGCACCCCCGACAACGGCCCGATCCTGGGACCCGCGGGGGCCGACGGCTCCAGCGCCGACGGGCTGGTCCTGGCCACCGGGCACTTCCGGAACGGCGTGCTGCTCACGCCGGTCACCGCCGACGCCATCGTCGGCTACCTGACCAGCGGGCAGCTGCCCGAGGTGGCGGCGCACTTCACCATCGAACGGTTCGCAGGAGGCAGCGCGTGAACGTGATCGTCAACGGCCAGCCGGTCGAGCTGAGCGACGGCGCGACCACGGCGGCCGCCGTCCAGGTGCTGACCAGCGCGCCCAGCGGTATCGCGGTCGCCGTCAACGGCGCGGTGGTGCGGCGCAGCGAATGGGAGTCCACGCCGCTGGCCGACGGCGACCAGGTCGAAGTGCTGACCGCGGTCCAGGGAGGCTGAACCATGACTGATCCCCTCGTCATCGCGGGCGAGAAGTTCGGCTCGCGGCTGATCATGGGCACCGGCGGCGCGCCCAGCCTGGACGTGCTGGACCGCGCGCTGGCCGCGTCCGGCACCGAGCTGACCACGGTGGCCATGCGCCGGGTGGCGCCCGGCAGCGGGCAGTCGGTGCTGGGCCTGCTGACCGAGCGGGGCATCCGGGTGCTGCCCAACACCGCCGGCTGCCACACCGCCGCCGACGCCGTGCAGACCGCCGAGCTGGCCCGGGAAGCTCTCGGCACCGACTGGGTCAAGCTCGAGGTGATCGCGGACGAGGAGACCCTGCTGCCGGACCCGATCGAGCTGCTGGACGCGGCGGACATGCTGGTCAGCCGGGGGTTCACCGTGCTCCCGTACACCAACGACGACCCGGTCCTGGCCCGGCGGCTGGAACAGGCCGGGTGCGCGGCGGTCATGCCGCTGGGGGCGCCGATCGGGTCTGGGCTGGGCATCAGGAACCGGCACAACATCGAGCTGATCGTGGCCGCCGCCGGGGTGCCGGTGGTGCTGGACGCCGGGGTGGGCACGGCCAGCGACGCGGCCATCGCCATGGAGCTGGGCTGTGACGCCGTGCTGCTGGCCACCGCGGTCACCCGGGCCCGCGACCCCGAGCTGATGGCCGAGGCCATGCGGCACGCGGTCATCGCCGGACGCTGCGCCCGGCGGGCCGGGCGGGTCCCGGAGCGGCGTTACGCCCTGGCATCATCCCCGCCCACTACCGGCTAATACGTGCCAGCCCGGGTAACCGCCTCGTACAATTGGCCGTGATGGACGCTACCCTGGCAGATCCCCTGGTTGGACGGCTGCTCGACGGCCGCTACCAGGTGGAGGCGCAGGTCGCGATGGGGGGCATGGCCACGGTGTACCGGGCCATGGACACCCGGCTCGACCGCCAGGTGGCGCTCAAGGTCATGCACGCCGACCTGGCCCGGGACGAGGAGTTCGTCAACCGGTTCATCGGCGAGGCCAAGTCGGTCGCGCGGCTGTCGCACCCCAACGTGGTGTCCGTCTTCGACCAGGGCCGGGACGGTTCCTACCTGTACCTGGCCATGGAGTACCTGCCCGGGCGAACGCTGCGGAACCTGCTGGACGAGCGGGGCTGGTTCCCGCCCCGCGAGGCGCTGGGCATCATGGTCCCGCTGCTGTCCGGCCTGGCCGCCGCCCATCGGGCCGGCCTGGTGCACCGGGACGTCAAGCCGGAGAACGTGCTGGTCGCGCCGGACGGCCACCTCAAGGTGGTGGACTTCGGCCTGGCCCGGGCGCTGACCATGGGCAACCAGACTCGCACCGGCCAGATTCTCGGCACCGTCGCCTACCTGGCCCCGGAGCAGGTCACCGGCACCGGCGCGGACGCCCGGACCGACATCTACGCGGCCGGCATCGTGCTCTTCGAGCTGCTGACCGGGACCAAGCCGCACACCGGCGACAGCCCGCTGTCAGTGGCCTACAAGCACGTCAACGAGTCGGTCCCGGCCCCGTCCCGGCTGGCGGGCGGGATCCCGCCCGAGGTGGACCGACTGGTGCTGCAGGCGACCAGCCGGGACCCGCGCGGGCGCCCGGCCGACGCCGACGAATACCTGCGCTCGCTGATGGAGGTGTCGCGCGGGCTGGGCAACGACTGGCCCGGGCAGGCCCAGGGCGCGGTGGCCATCAACGACTGGGCCGGTTACGGCGGGCCGCCCAGCCAGTACGGCGAGCCGAGCCAGTACAGCACCCAGGTGCTGAACGGGGCGCCACCCGCCGCCGACGGGCACACGATCATCGCCCAGCGGGACGGCTGGCCCGAATCACCCGGGCACCGCGCGCCCGGGCACGGCGCCCCGGCCCGGCGGATCGGGGTGTGGATCGCCCTGGGCGTGCTGCTGCTGGCCGCGGCGGGCGCGGGCCGCTGGTGGTTCACCCAGCGGTCCGACACCACGGTGCCCACGGTCGCGGGCATGACCGTCAGCCAGGCGATCGAGCAGCTGCGGCAGGACGGCTTCTCCGTGCACGAGGCCAACGCGGTCACCAGCAACACGGTCAAGGCCGGCAACGTGGTGCGGACGTCACCTGCGGGCGGGGCCAGACTGCACAAGGGCTCAGCGGTCACGCTGGTCCCGTCGTCGGGACCCCGGCTGGTCAAGGTGCCGGACGTCAGCGGCCAGCAGCTGTCCGACGCCAAGCAGGCGCTGCGGCAGGACGGGCTGACGGTGGGCTCGGTGCACAAGGTGGCCTCGACGTCGGTGGACGCCGGGATCGTGATCGGCACCACTCCGGCCGCCGGGCTGTCCTGGCCGCAGACCAGGCCGGTGACGATCTCGGTCAGTGAGGGTCCGCCGCTGCCCAACTTCGTCGGCCAGAACGTGTCGGCCATCCAGGGCTGGGCGGGCCAGAACGGCATCCAGCTCAACGTCCAGCAGGACACCAACAGTGATCAGCCGCAGGGCACGATCACCCGGCAGACCCCGGCTCCGAACACGCCGATCACCCAGAACGAGACCGTGACCGTGTTCGTCTCGACCGGGCCGCCGCAGGTCAACGTGCCCGACGTGACCGGCCAGAACGTGAACGACGCCCGCAAGCAGCTGGAGCAGGCCGGATTCAAGGTCAACGTCAACAAGATCGGCCCGTTCAACAAGGTGCTGACCGAGAACCCCACCGGCCAGGCCCCCAAGGGCACCACGATCACCCTGTTCACCGGGTTCTGATGAGCCTGATCGGGGCGCACGTCTCGGTCGCGGGCGGACTGGCCACCGGTGGGCTGGCCTACGCGGCGGCGGTCGGCGCCGAGGCCGTGCAGCTGTTCGTGACCAGCCCGCGGGCCTGGGCCACCCCGCCCGGTGACCCCGGCCAGGACGCGGCCCTGCGCGCGGCCGGCCTGCCGATCTACGTGCACGCGTCGTACCTGATCAACCTGGGCTCAGCCGACGAGCTGACCGCGGCCCGGTCGGTGTCGGCGCTGGACCACGCGCTGGGCCGCGGCGCGGAGATCGGGGCCCGGGGCGTGGTCGTGCACACCGGGTCCGCGGTCGGGGCGGACCGGGACACCGCGCTGGCTCAGGTGGCCAGCGGACTGCGGCCCCTGCTGGACAAGCTCGGCGACGACGATCCGGACCTGCTGCTGGAGCCGATGGCCGGGCAGGGGCAGATGCTGTGCGCCGACCTGGGCCAGCTGGCGGGCTACCTGGACGTGCTGGACTGGCACCCGCGGGCCTGCGTGTGCCTGGACACCTGCCACCTGTTCGCGGCCGGGCACGACCTGACCG
>DASXJM010000321.1:0-2349 GCA_036497405.1 Streptosporangiaceae bacterium
CCGGTGCCGTACGCGACGCCGCGGCCGGGGGGCGCCCGGCTGAACCCGAAGTACACCTTCGAGACGTTCGTCATCGGCTCCAGCAACCGGTTCGCGCACGCGGCCGCGGTGGCGGTGGCCGAGGCGCCGGCCAAGGCGTACAACCCGCTGTTCGTCTACGGCGACTCCGGGCTCGGGAAAACGCACCTGCTGCACGCCATCGGCCACTACGCCCAGACCCTCTACACCGGGGTCAAGGTGCGCTACGTGAGCTCGGAGGAGTTCACCAACGACTTCATCAACATGATCCGCGACGGTAAGCAGGACGGCTTCCGCCGCCGCTACCGGGACGTGGACGTCCTGCTGGTGGACGACATCCAGTTCCTGGAGAACAAGGAAGGCACGCAGGAAGAGTTCTTCCACACCTTCAACACCCTCCACAACGCCAGCAAGCAGATCGTCATCTCCAGCGACCGGGCCCCCAAGCGGCTGGTCACCCTGGAGGACCGGCTGCGCAGCCGGTTCGAGTGGGGCCTGCTGACCGACGTTCAGCCGCCCGAGCTGGAGACCCGGATCGCCATCCTGCGCCGCAAGGCCATCCAGGAGGGCCTGAACGCGCCGCCGGAGGTGCTGGAGTACATCGCCTCCCGCATCTCGACCAACATCCGGGAGCTGGAGGGGGCCCTGATCCGGGTCACCGCGTTCGCCAGCCTCAACCGGCAGTCGGTCGACCTCCAGCTGGCCGAGATCGTGCTCAAGGACCTGATCCCCGAGGCCCAGGGCCCGCAGATCACCATCGCCACGATCATGGGCCAGACCGCCTCCTACTTCGGGCTGTCCATGGAGGACCTGAGCGGCACGTCACGGTCCCGGGTGCTGGTCACCGCCCGGCACATCGCCATGTACCTGTGCCGTGAGCTCACCGACCTTTCCCTGCCCAAGATCGGCCAGCAGTTCGGCGGCCGCGACCACACCACGGTGATGAACGCGGACCGCAAGATCCGCTCGCTGATGGCCGAGCGCCGGTCGATCTACAACCAGGTCACCGAGCTCACCAACCGGATCAAGCAGCAGGCCAGGACCGGCTGAGCCGCCCCGGACGCGGCGGCGACGCGGACGAGTAACAGCCGCTTAACAAAGCACCGCCCCGGGATGTCACACCGGTATACGGAAACCATCAACAGGGCTGTGCACACAGCTTGTGGAAAACATTGTGGATGACAGCGGAAGAGCGGGGGACAACCGGTGGGAACAAAGTGGCCACGCATTCGCCGGACACAATAGGGCCGGCCGCGTCCCCCGCCCAGGCACAGTTCCTGTGGACGCCGATTGGCCCGCTGACCTGCGGAGACTGACCTTCTCCCCAGCGTCCACCGCACCTATGACTATGACGGTTCTCTAACTAGGAAGAAAACAAAACCAAGTAGAGGCTGGGGACGCACCACGAACCGGACTCTCGTCCCGGAGCGACCAATACCCATCCGTCATCGACCTAACACCCGGGCCCGCCAAGGGTCTATCGTCGACACCTACACAGCACAGGGTTCCAGGAGGCAGTTCCGTGAAGTTCCAGGTCGAGCGAGACGTACTCGCTGACGCCGTCGCCTGGACGGCTCGCGCCCTGCCGGCCCGGCCGGCGGTTCCCGTGCTGGCCGGCATGCACCTGGCGGCCGGACCGCAGCTCACGCTGTCCACCTTCGACTACGAGGTCTCGGCGCAGGCCAGCGTGCCGGTGATCACCGACGAGGAAGGCACCGTGCTGGTGTCCGGCCGGCTGCTGGCCGAGATCGTCCGCAGCCTGCCCGCCCGCCCGGTGGAGATGAGCACCGAGGGCACCCGGACCACGCTCAAGTGCGGCAGCGCGGTGTTCACGCTGATGACCCTGCCCGACGACGAGTACCCGACGCTGCCCGGCATGCCGCCGGAGGCGGGCGCGATCGGCGCCGACGTGCTGGCCTCGGCCATCGGCCAGGTGGCCATCGCGGCCGGCCGGGACGACACGCTGCCCGCGCTGACCGGGATCCGGATGGAGCTCGAGGGTGACACCGTCAACCTGGTCGCCACCGACCGCTACCGGCTGGCCGTCCGCGAACTGCACTGGACCCCGGTCAAGCCGGACACGTCGGGCGCGGTGCTGGTGCCGGCCCGGGTGCTGGTGGACGCGGCCCGCTCGCTGACCACCGCGGCCGAGGTCGCGATCGCGCTGACCCCGCCCGGCGAGGACGGCGGGCACGGTGAGGGCATCATCGGGTTCGAAGGCGGCGGCCGCCAGACCACCACCCGCCTGCTCGGGGGCGAGTACCCGCGCTATCAGAGCCTGCTGCCCAGCGAGTTCAACGCCGTGGCCGAGCTGCCCGCCGCCCCGTTCTC
>DASXJM010000322.1:0-2471 GCA_036497405.1 Streptosporangiaceae bacterium
GTCGCTCTTCCACTGGTCAGCCGGGTAGTAGTCGTGCGGGAACGTGGTGACCAGGGAGCTCACCCCCGACGTGCGCGCCATCGCGTACACGCCGCGGGCCTCGGCCAGCAGCGCCCGGGCCCGGGCCGGGTTGGTCCGGGCTGCCAGCTGGGCGCCGAGCGCGAAGTCGGCCGCGAACCGGCCCGCGAAGTCGGGGTCGATCTGCTGTCCGGGCGCGGCCGCCTCGAACACCGGCCGGTACTCCACGTAGTAGTCGGGTGACCCCGGCTTCGCCCCCATCCGATCCTCTTGCTGCGGCAAGAACCAGTAGTCGTAGTCGCCCTGGATGCTGTCGCTGGCGTTGCCGTTGCCGATCCCGACCTGGATGTAGAGCACCTTGCGGGTGGGGTTCCACAGCTTGGACAGCCAGTTCAGGCCGAACCCGGCCTCCGGGGCCAGCGTCCGGTACCGGCCCGGGAAGTCCCGCGCGGCCAGCAGCATCAGCCCGTCGGTGTAGCTGCCGGTGTAGGCGAACTTCTCGTAGCCGCCGCCCGCGTCGAACCAGCCGCCGGACACGTCGACCGGCCCGCCGACCTTCCGGAAGCCACCCACGAGGTTGTCGTTGTCGTCGTAGACGGGGTCGTCGTAGACGGTGGCGCGGGTGTCGGTCAGGTTGGCGGGCCGGCGATCCAGCACCGAGGGGACCACCCGGGCGCCGTCGCGTTCGGAGGTGAAGTAACGCACCGCGTTGCCGACCAGCCCGGAATACAGCGCGGCCGGGGCGGCGATGCGGAACGCGGGGGAGGTGGCCCGGATACCGGGCGCGGTGATCGTGATCCGGTAGGTACCCGATTTTTTCAATTTCCCGAAGGTCAACCCGTAGGTGGCGGGATAGTTCGCGTTCCAGCGGCCCAGGTTCCGGGTCGCGACCCCGTGGAAGGCCACGTGACCGTGCCCGGTGGTCACGGTGTAGGAGACCCGGGCCACCGCCGCGGGCAGCATGGCCACCGCTTCCTTGCTGGCCTGCGGGGCGTACCCGACCTGGTTGACCCGCACCTGGGCCGGCGCCGGGGCGGCCGCGGCGGCGCCCACCGTTGGCGCCAGCGCCAGCCCGGCCGTCAGGGCCGCGGCCACCGTCCCCGCGCCCGCCAGCTTCCGTGTCCAGGACACGTTCATCGCGCACCCTCCCTTGAGCCCAAAACCCCTGGCGCCTCACGCCTGGGCGTAGGCGGCCCGCACCTTGTCCTCGGCCGACGCCGCCAGCCCGACCTCGTCCAGGCCGAGCAGGACCGCGCCCGCGATGGGCGGGACGTCGACGATCCTGACTTCGGCCCGGGGGGCCTCGGCCGCGATGCCGTCCACCACCGAAGCCGTTAGCAGCGGGTCCCGCGCGGTCAGCAGGCCGCCACCCAGGATCACCGGGGTCCGGAGCCCGGTCAGCCCGAGCTTGCGCATCGCGGTCAGCGCCATCGTGCAGATCTCGGTGGCCTGCTGGCGGACCAGGTCCCGGGCCACCTGGTCGCCGCCGGTCGCCGCGGCCAGCAGAACCGGGGCCAGCCCGCGGGTGTCCTGCACGGTCAGCTTGCCCTGGTGGATGGCGATGGCGACGTCGGCTACGTCCGGCCGCCCGAAGTGGGCCGGTACCGTCTCCCGCAGCAACGTCTCCGGGCCCCGGCCGTCCTCGGCCCGGATGGCCCACCACAACGCGGCCCGGCCCAGGCCATAGCCGCCGCCCCAGTCGCCGGTGATGCTGCCCAGGGCCAGGTAGCGGGTGACCCGGCCGTCCTCGGCCACGCCCACGCAGTTGATGCCGGCCCCGCAGGTGACCGCGACCCCCCACGGGCGCCCGGACCCGTCCCGCGAGCCGTCGGGCGAGCCCGCGGTCAGGCCGGCCCGGAGCACCGCGAAGGTGTCGTTGACCACGGTCGTGCTCTCGCTCCAGCCCCCGGCCCGGATGGCCGTGGCCAGCTGCTCCTCTTCCTCGGGCAGATCGGCGTTGGCCACGCAGGCCGAGATGTGCCGGGCCGCGGGCCGCCCGGGCTGGCCGGCCTCCTGCTCGATCTGCCCGATCAGGTCGCTGATCACCCGCAGCGACCCGTCCAGGTCGGCGGTGGGCATGCCCGGTCCGCGCACGGTGGCCAGCAGCGATCCGTCCGCCCCGACCAGGGCCACGTCGGTCTTGCTGTTGCCGCCGTCCAGGGCCAGCACCGCGGGTAGCCCCGGCCCCGGCCCGGCTGCCCCGGCCGCCCCGGCCGGGTCGGCCGCCTCGGCGAGGCTCACGCCCGGGCCCAGGGCAGGAAGGCGGCGTTCTCCGCGACCAGCCGGTCCGCGAGCCGCCCGGCCAGGTCCCACTGCCCGACCAGCGGGTGGGCCAGCAGCGTCCGCGCCACCCGGTCCCGCCCGCCCCGCAGCGCGGTGTCCACGGCCAGTTCCTCGTACGCGGACACGTGCGCGATCAGGCCGCGCAGCAGCGGGTCCACCGGCGTGACCGG
>DASXJM010000323.1:0-8757 GCA_036497405.1 Streptosporangiaceae bacterium
GGCCTGGCCGGTCTCGAAGCGGCTGATCTTGCCGTCGCGCAGGGTGAACCGCCAGAACGTGCGCATGGTGCCGTAGGCGTCGTTGGTGTTCTCGGCGATCAGGGACCGGCCGCCGTCGGTGGCTGAGTCCACGCTCATCCGGCCCGGGCCGGAGAACAGCTCCCGATCGGCCCACTGGGTCAGGTCCCGGTCGCGGCCGTCGTCGGACATGGTGGCGTCCGGGGTGAGCGCGGCGAAGAAGCCGCCCCGGTCGCCCTCGTTGATCGCGTGGATCAGCGCTTGGATGGCGGGTTCGGTGACCTCAGCGGTCATCGTGGTCTCCCTGGGTCCAGGTGGCGTGGGCGGTGGCCTGCTCGGCCTGGGCGCGCAGGGCCTGCACGGCCCGGGCCGGGTCGTCGGCCGAGTAGACCGCCGAGCCGGCCACGAACACGTCGGCGCCGGCGTCCGCGCACCGCTCGATGGTTTCCTCGCTGACGCCGCCGTCGACCTGGAGCCAGACCGTGCCGCCGTGCCGGGCCACCAGGGCCCGGGCCCGGCGCAGCTTCGGCATGACCAGGTCCAGGAACCGCTGGCCGCCGAAACCCGGCTCCACCGTCATCAGCAGCAGCATGTCGATCTCGCCCAGCAGGTCCTCGTACGGCTCGACCGCGGTGCCGGGGTTGACGGCCAGCCCGGCCCGGGCGCCGGCCCGCCGGATCTCCCGCAGCGTCCGGACCGGCGCCTTCACCGCCTCGGCGTGGATGGTGACGTTGCGCGCACCCGCCTCGGCGTAACCGGGGGCCCACTGGTCGGGGTCCTCGATCATCAGGTGGCAGTCGACCGGCAGGCTGACGTGCTTCAGCAGTGATTGAACGACGGGCAGCCCGAGGGTCAGGTTGGGGACGAAGTGATTGTCCATGACGTCCACGTGCAGCCAGTCGGCGGCCGGGGTGACCGCCGCGGCCTCGTCGGCGAGCCGGGCGAAGTCCGCGGACAAGATGCTGGGTGAGATCTGAACGGCCATAGCTGTCATTGTGTCCGTCGGCCCGGCCAGCGGGCCGGGCGGGTGGAGCAAAACTGTCGCTCGCTCTGGGTAGCGTTTGGGGTGTGGACAAGCCCGCCCCGACCCGGCCCGAGACCAGCCTGCTCGAACGCGTCCGGAAGCTGCTGGCCAAGGCCGAAGACGACAGCGTGACCCCGGCCGAGGCCGAGGCGCTGACCGGGAAGGCAGCCGAGCTGATGGCCCGGTACGGGATCGACCGGGCGCTGCTGGCCGCGGCCCGGCCCGAGACCGACCGGCCCGCCGACCGGATCATCGACGTGCCCAACCCGTGGGCGGACGTGCGTGCCCACCTGCTGGCCGGGCTGGTCACCGCGATGCGGTGCCAGTGCGTACTGCTGCCGGTGCCGACCGGCAAGCGGGTGCACGTGTTCGGCTACGCCTCGGACCTGGAACGGGCCGAGATGCTGTACACGTCGTTGCTGGTGCAGATGGCGCACGGGCTGGCCGCGGCCCAGGTACCCCCCACCGCGCGCAGCCCCCGGGCCTGGCGGCGCAGCTGGCTGCTGGGCTACTCCAGCGCGGTGACGGCCCGGGTCCGGGCGGCCGAGGAGCGGGCGGCCAGCCAGGCCAGCACAGACCACACCGCCGCGGGCGGGGGCACCTCGGCCGCGCTGGTGCTGGCCGACCGCTCGCTGGTGGTGCGCAGGCACGCCCAGGCTGCCTACCCGCGTATTCGGCGGACCCGGATCACCTACACCGGCAACGGCTACCGGTCCGGCTACGCCGAGGGCGAGCGGGCCGACATCGGCGACCCGCGGGTCCGGCCCGGGTCGGGCCGCGCACTCACGTCCTGACCGGGCCAGCCGGCCGCCCCGGCCGCTCCGCTGGGCCGCTTCAGCAGGCCTGTGGAGAATTGCTTACGCGCGCGTTAACCATGATCAATTCGCCGTCATCGATGTAAACGCCCTGCGTAGACTGCGACGAAACCCGGACCAACCACAGCGAAGGCAGCAGATGCGGGAGCCGAACGAGATCATCACCCTGGCCCGGCAGGGTTCGGCTCGCCCGGACTGGCAGGTGTTCAGCCGGAAACGGGGCTCGATCGGAGCGTTCTTCCGGGGCACGTCACACGACCCGGACCCGATGCTGGTCGTCACCCCGGACGGGGTGGTCGTGTACGAGGACCAGAAGAAGCCGCTGATCGCGATCGACTTCGCCGAGCTGGAGTCGATCGAGCTGCGGGGCAACGCCACCACCCAGTCCGACACGGCCCACGCGTCCCTGCACGCCTGGCTCGACCTGCACTACGCCGACGGCCGGACGGCGGCCTGGGAGCCGTCGGCGTTCAAGGACGACCTGCGGATCCTGCAGTCCTTCATCGAGGTCTTCGCCATCTACAAGGTGTGGCTGCTGCAGCGCTGACCCGGAGCTGGTCAGTTCTTGCGCAGCAGGGCCAGGAACAGCGCGTCGGTGCCGTGCCGGTGCGGCCAGAGCTGCACGTAGCGACCATCGGGACCCCGGCTGACGTCGGGGACCGGGCCGCCCAGGGCGCCGGCCAGCACGTCGGGGGCGTTCAGCACGGTCACGTCGTCGCGGGCGGCCAGGACCGCGTCTACCACGCCCTCGGTTTCGTCCCGGTGCGGGGTGCAGGTCACGTAGCCGATCACGCCACCGGGCCGGGCACTGTCGATGGCCGCGTTGAGCAGGTCGCGCTGCAGCGGGACCAGGCCCTCGACGTCCTCGGGCGATTTGCGCCAGCGGGCTTCGGGGCGGCGGCGCAGGGCCCCCAGACCCGAGCAGGGCACGTCGGCCAGCACCCGGGTGAACGTGCCCGGGCGCCAGGGCCCGTGCCGTCCGTCGGCGGCGACCGCGACCGCGTGGGGCAGGCGGCGCAGGTGGTCGCGGGTCAGGCCGGCCCGGTGCGGCCGCAGGTCGGCGGCGATCAGGGGCTGGTCCGCCGTGCTGGCCGATTGGGCCCGCTCGCCCAGGCCGGCCAGCAGGGCGGCCTTGCCCCCGGGCCCGGCGCACAGGTCCAGCCAGGGGCCGTCGGGGGCGGACGCCTGGGCCAGGGCCAGCGTGACCAGCTGGCTGGCCTCGTCCTGGACGAAGGCGCGGCCCTCGGCCACGGCCGGGATCGCGGCCGGGTCCCCGCCGGGCAGGATCACCCCGAACGGAGACCAGGGCGCCGGGGTGGGCTCGTCCTCGCCGGCGGCCAGCTCCCCCGGCTCGCTGAGGCCCGGGATGGCCACCAGCGTGGTCTGCGGCCTGGCGTTGCCGGCCTGCAGGGTCTGCTCGGTCTCGGCCAGGTCGCCGGCGAGCGCGTCCCGGAACGCGTCCACGATCCAGCGCGGGTAGCTGTTGGCCGCGGCCAGGTAGCCGACCGGATCGGTGTCCCGGTCGGGGGTGATGATGGCCAGCCAGCCGTCCAGGTCGCGGGTGGCGATGCGGCGCAGCACCGCGTTGACGAATCCGGCCGGGCGCATCCCGACCACGTCCTTGGCCAGGTCCACCGACGTGGCCACCGCGGCGTGGCTGGCGACTCGGGTGGCCAGCAGCTGGTGGGCGCCCAGCCGCAGCACCTCCCGCACCGGCGGGTCGATGCCGGCGGCCGGCCGGTCGCTGCACAGGTCCAGCACAGCGTCGTAGGTCTGCCGGCCGCGCAGGGTGCCGTAGGTGAGCTCGGTGGCCAGGGCGGCGTCGCGGCCTTCGAGGCCCCGCTCCCGCAGCAGGGCGGGGAGCAGCAGGTTGGCGTAGGCGTCCCGCTCGTCCACGGCGGCCAGCACGTCGTAGGCGACCCGGCGTACCGGGTCGGAATGGAACCGGCGGCCGCCCGGGGATCGCTGGCCGCCGGAGCCGGGACGGGGTTTGCCACCCGGGCCGCCCCGGCCGCGTTGCGTTCGCTGGGCCACGGTCAGCCCAGCCTGAGGGTGGCCGGGCCGGACTGGTGCAGGCCCCGGGCCCAGTCGGCGGCGGGCATCGGGCGCTTGCCCGGCGGCTGGACCAGACCCAGCGTGACCGGACCGGTGGCCGTCCCGGCCAGCACCGAACGGCGGCCGACCTGAAGCTCACCGGGACCCAGGGCCGGTGCGCCGGCCAGCGCGTCGGGCAGTGCGCCGGCCAGTGCGCCGGGCGGGGCCAGCTCGACCGGGCCGAGCTTGAGCCGGGCGCCGTCGAACTCGGTCCACGCCCCCGGCTCCGGCGTGCAGGCCCGGATCAGCCGGTCAATGGCCACCGCGGGCTGGCCCCAGTCGACCCGGCCGTCCTCGGGGTTGACCTTGGGCGCGTAGCTGATGCCGTCCTCGGGCTGGGGCACCGCGCGCAGCTGGCCGGACTCGATGCCGTCCAGGGTGTCGATCAGCAGCCGGGCCCCGGACACCGCCAGCCGGCCCAGCAGGTCGCCGGAGGTGTCGCGCGGGCTCACCGGCTCGGTGAGCACCCCGAACACCGGGCCCGCGTCCAGCTCCTTGACGATGCGGAAGGTGGTCGCGCCGGTGACGTCGTCCCCGTGCAGCAGGGCGTGCTGGACCGGGGCCGCGCCCCGCCAGGCCGGCAGCACCGAGAAGTGCAGGTTGACCCAGCCCTCGGGCGGGATGTCCAGCGCCACCTGGGGCAGCAGCGCCCCGTAGGCGGTGACAGGGCAGCAGTCGGGGCCGATCGCCCGCAGCCGGTCCAGGAATTCGGGGTCCCGGACCTTGACCGGCTTGAGCACCTCCAGGCCCGCGGCCGCCGCCACCTGGGCCACCGGGCTGGGCTCGGTGTGCCGCCCCCGCCCGGTCGGGGCGTCCGGCCGCGTGACCACGGCCGCCACCTCGTGACCGGAGGCCAGCAGGGCCTCCAGCGCCACCACAGCCGGGTCCGGTGTCCCGGCGAAGACGAGCCGCATCAGCCGATCAGAGCGCCTTGCCGAAGGTGGGGTGCGGCGAGCTGCGCAGCTCGGGCACGGCCATGCCGGACCACTCGGCTTCCCGGATGGCCTTCATGGCCAGCTTCTTCTGCTCCGGGTCGAGCCGGTCGATGAACAGCACCCCGTCCAGGTGGTCGGTCTCGTGCTGGAAACAACGGGCCATCCGGGCCGTGCCCTCCAAGGTGACCGGGTCGCCGTACATGTTGAACCCCTTGGCCACCGTGCCGTAGGCCCGCTTGGTCGGGAAGGCCAAGCCGGGGAAGGACAGGCAGCCCTCGTCGTCGGTCTCGGTCTCCTCAGACAGGTCGAGGTCCGGGTTGATCAGATGCCCCAGCTCGTCGTCCACGAAGTAGGTGAACACCCGCAGGCCCACGCCGACCTGCGGCGCGGCCAGGCCCGCCCCGGGGGCGTCCATCATGGTGTCGGTGAGGTCCTTGACCAGCTTGCGCAGCTCGGCATCGAAATCACGGACCGGCTCCGCAGCGGTGCGCAGCACCGGGTCACCGAACAGCCGGATCGGCTTGACGCTCACAAAAGTTCCTCTCAGCCCAGTACGGGCGCAACCCCGAGTCCGCGTCCAGTTTAGGCGGCGGGGCGGGGCGCCAGCTTCCATCGCGCGATGCCAGCTTCAGAAGCAACGGGAGCTAGAACTTTGACCGGGCCTTGAACGCGGCCTTCCGCGCCGCCTTGGCCACGTCCGGCTCGGGATGGTGGTCGCTGAGCGTGGTCAGCAGCTCGGTGACGGCCGGGTGCTCCACTCGCCACAGGCCCGCGACCAGCTCGGCCTGGGCGTGCGGGGGCAGCTCCGGCAGCAGCTCGGCCACCACGTCCTCGGGGGCGGCTTCCTCCAGCAGCCCGGCGCCCAGGTCGACCAGCAGCCAGGCGCTGTCGTCCCGGCTGAGCGGGGCCTGCTCGCCGTGCTCGCGCAGCCACACCGCGGCGTGCGGGCGCAGTACCGGGTTGTCCAGCGCGCCCCGGACGGTGGGCACCGCGGCCGCGCCGACCCGGTCCATGACCGCGAACGCGGCCCCGCGCAGGCCCGGTGAGCCCTGGCTGGCCGCCTCGGTCAGCTCCTCGGCGGCCCGTTCCGGGGTCCGCCGGGACAGCCAGGCCGCGATCTCGGCCTCGCCGTCTTCGGCGTCGTAGTCGGCCAGCACGGCCAGCACCCCGGTGGCGCCGCCGTCGGCGCTGCCACCCAGCACCGGCACCCGCCAGCCCCGCTCGGCCAGCCGGTCCCGGACCGCCCACAGCCCGATCGGCGACAGCGTCACGGTCAGCCCGGACTCGTCGTCTTCGTCCTCGTCGGCGCCCAGCTCGACCGCGCCCAGGTCGGCCAGCAGCTCCAGGCCGGGTTCGAGACCCGGCTCCGGGCCGGAGGCCGCGGCGTCGGCGGCCTCGCCCTCGTCCAGCCGGTCGCCGGTCATCGCCCCGACCGCGGCCGCGTACGCCTCGAACAGCGCATCCAGGCGGACCGGCCGGCCCGCGGTGTACAGCGCGGTGGTCAGGCCGTCCAGGTTCTCCAGGCCCAGCACGGTGGTCAGCGCCGCGCACCACAGGCTCAGGGCCTCATCCGCGGTGCCGTCGCCGAGTACGCCGAACCGCTCCCCCGGGCTGGCCTGGTCGGCGCCGAGCGCCACGATGCCGGTGCCGGTGGCGATGGCCCAGGCCGCGTGGACCTCGTCCAGGGACAGGTCAAGCGCGGTCACCGCGTCGGCGGCGTCGTCCGTGGTGAGATCACCGTCCGCGGTGACCGGGCGGTCCTTGCCCGCCCAGGCGGCCAGGTCCTGCGCCACCCGCAGCAGGGGGGCCACCCGGGCCGCCCCGGTCAGCTCCTCACGGGAGGGCAGGCGTACCGGGGGCATCCGAGTGAGGCTGCCCGCGCCCCGCAGGCGGGGCGGCAGGCTCTCATGCGAGGTTGCCACACAGGCACCTTACGGCCTCGATCCGCATGCTCGGGATAACCGCGCGGCGTCGATCGGCTGCGCATCCGGACAAAAGGGATGGATCAGATCAGTTCGGCCGGATCGAGCTGGACCCGGGCCAGGCCGCCATCCTTGCGCGGGCTGCGAGCCGCCTGGGCCGCCTGCAGCGCCCTGGCCAGCGCCGAGCCCTCGGCGCGGGGGGCCCGGACCAGCGCGCGGACCGGAGCGTCCGGTCCCTCCGCATCGTGATCGGCGCCGGGATCGCGATCGGACGCCGCGTGCTCGTCGGGAACCGGGCCGAGCACCTCGGCCCCGGCGGGCAGGCCGGCCCGGGCCAGCAGCTCTTCCACCGCGGCGGCCGGGCCGGTCACCGCGGCCATCCGCACCGCCGGCGGGAACGCCAGCTGCTCGCGTTCGGCCAGCTCACGCTCGGCGTAGCCGGCCGGGTCCCAGCGGATCAGGGCCTGCACGGCCGGAATCGACGAGTCCGCGTGGACCAGTACGGTCGACCCGGGCCGGGCCAGCGCGGCCGCATTCAGCCATTTGCGCAACGCCTCCTCGGCGGCCCGCAGGCTGGGGCGGCCGAGCAGCGCCCAGCCGTCCAGCAGCAGCGCGCCCGCGTAGCCCGCGGCCGAGACCGGTTCCGCGCCCGGCGTGGCCACCACCACCGCCGGGTCCGCGGGAACCTGAGCGATGACCGACTGGCCGCCCGAGAACCGCACCGGCACCGACGGGAACGCCCGGCCCAGCTCCTCGGCGGTCCGGGCCGCCCCGGTGACCATGGCCCGCACGTGGGTGAAGCCGCAGTGCGGGCAGCTCCAGCTGGCCGCGACCGCACCGCACCAGCGGCAGTGCGGGGTCTGCCGGGCGGCGGCGATCTCCAGCTGGCCCGAGCACACCGTGCAGCGGGCCTGGGCCCGGCAGCGGCCGCAGGCGATCGCGGCCAGGTACCCGCGCCGCGGCACCTGGACCAGCACCGGCCCGTGGGCCAGCGCGGCCCGGGCCGTGCGCAGGGCCAGGCTGGGCAGCCGGGCGCTCAGTGCGGCCCCGTCGCGGGCCAGTTCTTCCTCTTCGGCGGCGGCCCGGATCCGGGGCGCCGTGGCCCGGAGCACGCCGTGGTCGGGGATCAGCGGGCGGGCCCAGCCCGCCGCGACCAGCTGGGTCGCCTCGGTGGTGCGGGCGAACCCGCCGATCAGCGCGGCCGCGCCCTGCCGGTGGGCCCGCAGGGCCAGCACCTCGCGGGCGTGCGGGTAGGGGGCGCGGCGCTCGGCGTGCAGGTCGTCGCCGTCGTCCCACAGCACGACCAGGCCCAGGTCTCGCACTGGCGCGAACATGGCGGCCCGGGTCCCGGCCGAGACCCGCACCGAGCCGCGCAGCACGGCCAGCCAGCGCCGGTAGCGTTCGGCCGGGCCCAGCTCGGCGGTGAGGCACACGTGCCGGTCGGGGCCGAGCCGGGCGGCCAGGGCCGCGTCGACCCGGGCCAGATCCTTGACGTCGGGCACCACGATCACCGTGCCCCGGCCCGCGGCGGCGGCGGTGGCGGCAGCCAGCGCGATCTCGTCCGGCCACTCCGGCCCGGGCAGCGCCGACCAGGCGGCCCGGGGCCCGCGCCCGTCGGCCACCCCGGTCAGGAAGGCCTCCCCGGCCGGGTACCGCGTCCAGGAACCCGGCCCGGGCCGCTCCGGCGGCGACGCGGCGGGCGGCGACGGCTTGGCTTCGGTGCCGGCGTGCCGGGGCGGCACGGCCAGCCGCAGCACGTCGGCCAGGGTGCCCGCGTACCGGTCGGCCACCGCGCGGGCCAGCCCGGCCAGCTCGGGGGTCAGCACCGGCTCGGACGACACCACCCGGTCCAGGTAGGACAGCCGCCCCTGATGGTCGCTGCTGGCGGCCCGCTCGAGCACGTACCCGTCGACCAGCTGGCCGGAAAACCGGACCCGGACCCGGCACCC
>DASXJM010000324.1:0-7041 GCA_036497405.1 Streptosporangiaceae bacterium
GGAGCGGCATGACGCAGACGACGGCCCGTTCGGCGGTGGACCGGGTGCAGGCGGCCGGCACCCTGCTGGTGATGGTGATCGCCCTCGGGCTGGGCGCGCTGACCGACCTCGGCCAGGCCTGGCTGCCCCAGTCGAGCGCGTCGCTGGCCAACTCGGGTGCTTCCTGGGCCGCGGTGGCCTTCGTGCTGGCGTTGTTCGCCACCGGCACCGGCCGCGCGATCCTGTGGGGCCTGCTCGGGCTGGCTGGCCTGGCCGGCGGCTACTACCTGACCGCCATCAGCCGGCATGTGCCCGAGTCCCCGGCCAGCATCCGGTTCTGGATGCTGGCCGCGGTCATCATCGGCCCGCTGCTGGGGCTGGCCGCGTCCTGGGTGCGCCGCGGCTCACCGATCACGGCCGCGCTCGGCACCGGGGCGGCGGCGGGCCTGCTCGGCGGGGAGAGCGTGTACGGCCTGACCGCGATCGCAGGCAGTACGTCGTCCCTCTACTGGACCATCCAGCTGGCCGTGGCCATTGCCCTGCTCATCGCCCTCGACGCCTGGCGCGTCCGCGAACCCGCCCCCATTGTCCTCAGCGTGGTCACGGCCGGAGTCGTCGGAGCCCTGACCGCGTTGGTCTACCTGAAGGGCTAGATCGCCAAGGCCTGGGCGCGGCGGTTGACTTCCTTGCCGCGGTGCCCGCAGATCGCCTGGATCGGGGTGCCGGGCAGGGTGTCGTCTTCGGTGAACAGCCAGCGCAGGGCTTCCGCGTCACCGAAACCGCAGTCCAGGAGCAGCATCAGCGTCCCGTGCAGGCCTTTCACGATCTGCCCGCCGTCCAGGAACGCGGCCGGCACCCCGACGGTGCCGTCCGGGCGGGTCACGGCGAGCAGTTTGCGGTCGCGCAACAGGGTCTTGACGCGACCGGGCGGGATGCTGAGGTGGGCGGCGACGTCTGGCAACTTGAGCCAGTCACTGACAAGGGCGTCGTCCGCGGCGTTGATCTGTGCCACGCATCCAATTTGCCACGTGCTGGCCAGTGCGAAACACCCCCGTGCGCCTCATTTCGCGACACGGGGAAAGGTCAGACCTGCCGGAAGCGCTCCTGGAAGCGCGGATCAGACTCCCACCAGGGCCGTTCCGGATCGTCCGCCTCCGAGTCATCCTCAGCCGCCGGGGCGCCAGATTGCTCCGGGGGATCTGGGTCCGGTGTGACCTCAGTTTTTTCTGTGGTTGATGGACGGCGGCCTTCGGCGGCGATGGCGGCGGCCTTGCGGGCGGCCCGGGCCGCGTCGCGGGCGGCTTCGCGGGCGTCCAGTTCGGCGTCGACCACGGCCGCTTCGGCCTCATCCTCGCGGATGAACTGGATGAGCTGAGCGACCAGGAACGGCAGGCCGACCAGGTCGCCGAAGATCCACAGCGTGCCGCCCCCGACGATCTGGTCGGTCCGCGGGCTCAGGCCCCAGGGGCGGGCCAGCGCGTGGTAGTAGGCCGATCCGATGAGGCCATTGTCGGCGATCACGGCCAGGCCCAGGAAGGCGTCACCCACCACCTCGAACGCGGTGATCCAGAGCGAGACACCGTAGGAATAGATCTTCGGCACCGGATCGACCCGCAGCAGGGTCCAGAAGAACACGTAGCCGGGCAGCATCAGGGCGCCGAACGTCAGCTCGCGCACGGCCACGCTGTGGAACACGGCCACGTACCAGCCGGTGAAGTACATGACGAACGGGACCGCGATCAGGGCCAGCGTGGTGATGGCCGGGAACGTCAGCACCCGGGCGGCCTTGCTGCGGACGGCCCGCTCAAGCCGCTGGCCGGCCCGCGGGAACACCTCGATGAACAGGGTCAGCGGCCGGCCCAGGGTCAGGAACAGCGGGGCCAGCATGAGCAGCAGGATGGTCTGGAACGCCCGCATGAAGAACAGCACGCCCGAGTAGGCGCCGAACGAGCCCATGGTCGCGACGACCACGATGGCCAGCCCCAGCCCGAAGTTGGCCACCCGGGTCCACGGCCATGGTGAGGCCGCCGCTCCCGGCCCGTGGTCCCGGCCGCGGACGACACCGGTCAGGTAGGCGGCCCCGAGCAGCAGGACCAGGGCCAGCATCCACGGGTCCAGCGTCCACTGGGTGAAGCCGCGGGCCACGGTCAGGGGCGGCGGGCCGTGATAGCCGCCGGCCAGCACATGAGCCATGCCAGCCACGCTATCGCCGCGTCCGGGGCCACTCGCACCGGCCCGGTCCGCCGGTCCCGGAATTTCAATTCCAGAACGGAAACGTCGCGCTGTCCGGCCCCGGCGGGCATAGATCTGTGCCAAGGTTACGGAAGCACATCCAGTGCGACAAAAACGCAGGTAACTACTTGCGCGGTGGCGGCGGGGACACCAGGGTGGCCGGTAGCCGAGGCCGCGTGCCCCGGGTTGCGGAAAGGGCCGCCATGCCACTGGTCACCAAGCGGATCAGGACCATAGCCACGTCGGGTGCGCTGCTGGCCCTGTGCGCGGGCGCGCTGGCCGCCGCTTCCCCCAGCCAGGCCTCGTCCCGGTGGTCGATCCCCAACACGCACCCGTCCTGGGCCAGCACGGCCAAGCGGGTGTCGGCCGAGCCGGTGACCAGCGGCACCGTGAGCGCCCGGGTCTACCTGGCGGGCCAGGACCCGGCCGGCCTGGCCGCCTACGCCACCGCGGTCAGCACGCCCGGTAACGCCAGCTACGGGCAGTACCTGAGCCCGGCCCAGGTCCAGGACCGGTTCGGGCCGACCAGCGACCAGCTCACCGCGATCAAGGACTGGCTGACCGGCGCGGGCCTGACCGTCACCTCGGTCGTGGCCAAGGCCGACGGGTACGTCGCGGTGACCGGGCCGGTGAACGCGGCGGCCAAGGCGTTCAGCGTGACGTTCCACAATTACCGGGGGCCGGACCAGCACACCGACCGCGCGCCCGAGCAGGCCGCGAGCGCGCCGGCGTCGGTCGGCAGCGCGGTGGTCGCGGTGACCGGGCTGGACACCGCCACCCACACCATGCGCCCGGCCGATCTGCTGCCCCCGCCACCCCCGAACTACTGGACGGCCGGGCCCTGCTCGCAGTTCTACGCGCAGAAGATCGCCATCACCGAGCCGCGGGCCTACGGGGCCCACCAGCCCTGGACCAACTGCGGCTACACCCCGGCCCAGATCCGCGGGGCGTACGGGGTCACCGCCTCGGGCATGACCGGCGCGGGCCAGACCGTGGCCATCGTGGACGCCTACGCCTCGCCGTCGATCCTCACCGACGCCAACACGTTCGCGACCACGGTCGGCGACAAGCCGTTCGCGACCGGCCAGTACCACCAGTTCCTGCCGTCCAGCTTCTCCGGGACGGCCCAGTGCGGGGCGGCCGGCTGGTACCCGGAGCAGACCCTGGACGTGGAGTCCGTGCACGGCCAGGCCCCCGACGCCAGCATCAACTTCGTGGCCGGGGCCAGTTGCAGCCAGGCCGACCTGCTGGCCGCGGACGCCTTCATCGTCGACGACCACATCGCCAGCATCGCCAGCAACTCGTTCGGCGACCCCGCCGACCTGGACCCGATCGCCGGCGCCTACAACCAGGTGTTCCAGGTCGGGGCGACCGAGGGCATCGGGTTCTTCTTCTCTTCGGGTGACGCGGGCTACGAGTCGCCGGACGAGAACCCGGGCGTGTCGGACCAGATCCAGACCGACTTCCCCGCTTCCAGCCCGTGGGTGACCTCGGTCGGCGGCACCAGCCTGGCCGTCGGGCCGGCCAAGAAATACGAGTTCGAGACGTCCTGGGGCACGCTGATCGACCAGGAGTCGGCCGACGGCCGGTCCTGGTCCGAGCCCCCGCCCGGCGCCTACCCGGCCGACTACGACGGCTCCGGCGGCGGCGGGGTCAGCACCGTCTACCCGCAGCCGTCCTACCAGCAGGGCGTGGTGCCCACCAAGCTGGCCACCCAGTTGCCCACCGGCACAGTGAGCCCCACCCCGATGCGGGTCGAGCCGGACGTGTCCGCCCTGGCCGACCCGAGCACCGGCGCGCTGGTTGGCGAGACCGTCCTGCAGCCGGACGGCACCACCTTCGCCTTCTCGCTCAGCCGCACCGGCGGCACCAGCGTGTCGGCCCCGGTGTTCGCGGGCATCGAGGCCGACGCCCAGCAGGCCGCCGGGCACGCCCTCGGCTTCGCCAACCCCGCCATCTACCAGCGCTACCGCACGGCGGCGTTCCGCGACGTGACCGACCATCCGCTGGGCCCGCTGCCCCTGGCCGAGGTACGGCAGAACTACACCGACCCGGCCACCAAGGGCGGACCGATCATCACCTACCTGCGGACCCTCGGGATCAACGGGGAAGGTGCGGCCGCGCTGCACGCGGTGCCCGGCTACGACGACGCCACCGGGGTCGGTTCACCCCGCCTGTACATCCAGTCGTTCGTCTCGCCCTGAGCCGAGTCAGCCGAGCGACGGTTCGCCGGGGCCGAGCAGGCGCAGCACGGCCCCGGTGAACCAGGCCTGGAACCGGGCCGCGGACCAGCCCCGGGCCCGGGTCAGCCGGGTGAAGACGGCCGGGTCCATCAGCAGCCACACGGTGTCGACGGCCTCGGCCCGGTCCAGGCCGTCGCGCAGCGCAGCCCGCTGCCGCAGGCCGTCGACCAGCCAGGCCGCCATCACCTCGCGCTGCGCGGCCAGCTGAGCGGCCACCGTCCCGATGTCGGGGTCCTGGGCGGCACTGTCCAGCGCGGCCAGGACCAGGCCCGCGGCCCGCTCGGCGGCGGCGGTGAGCACGGCCGCGAACCCGGCCACGAAGCGCTCCGGGTCCACGGTGGCCCCGGCCGCGGCGGCCCAGGACCGGTCGAGCATGGCCACCGGCGCGTCGTCGCCCGCGGTGGCCACGTCGATGGCCGCCTTGAGCAGCCGCGCCTTGGTCCCGAAGGCCGCCTCCACGGTGGGCACCGACACCCCGGCCGCCGCGGCCACGGCCTTGATCGTGGTCCCGGCGTACCCGGCGGCCAGGAACTGCCCGGTGGCCGCGGCGCAGATCCGGGCCCGGGTCCGCCGGGCCTGCTCCGCACGCCGCGGCGACCGGTACGGCCGCCGCCCCTGGCCAGGTGCCGTCATAATTAGCTATGGTATTCCCATATCGAATACCAGGAAACTAGGTTCCTGAGCCGGGTGAGGCTCATGGGATAGGCGGGTTTCACGATGGCGCCCGGTCAATGGGTGGACTGGCCGCCGGCCGGCGCTTTGGAACCCGTGGGTGAGCTGGTGCCGTCAACGGAGGCGAGGAAATCATGACCGAGCGGACGCAGGGCCAGACAGAAGACCCGGGGGTGGAGTCGTCGATCGCGCGGCCGGGCGGAGTGTCCTACCTGGCCATCCCGGCCACCGACGTGGCCCGGTCGGCCGCCTTCTACCAGGCGGTGTTCGGCTGGGAGCTGCGCGGGGACTCGGACCAGCCCAGCTTCAGCGACGGGACCGGCCACGTCATCGGGCACTGGCGGACCGACCTGGACCCCGCCGGAGAGGCCGGAGTGCGGCCCTACGTGTACATGACCGACCTGGAGGCCGCGCTGGAGCGGGCCGTGACCCAGGGCGCCCAGGTGCTGGCCGAGCCCTACGCCGAGGGCAGCCTGCGGATCGCGGTGGTCCGGGACCCCGGCGGCAACGCGGTCGGCATCTGGACGGGCCCCCTCGGAGCGTGAGCCGACCGGGCCGTCCCACGTTGCATGGCATCCGGCCGCTGGGGGCTCAAAGGTAACTTCAGGTCCCCTCTAGGGGTACCAAAGTTACCTTCGGACCCCTCGCGCCAGCTGGGTCTTGCTGTTATCAGGAGGGCGGGGGGGCACTGACGGGGCGCGGGGTGGGCTGGCAGCCGGGTACCAACCTTCGGTAAAAGCAGATGGCTCAGCGCAGGGATGGGCCAGGGCCGGAAATGCCAACGGCCGCCCACTGGCACCCCGGGGGGCGCGGCGGGCGGCCGTTGGCTTCTTGCTGTTATCAGGCTCAGGAGCCCAGGTGCTGCGCGACCTCCTTGGCCGCGTCGGCGCCGTAGGCGGTCTCCATGCGCGACGTGATGACCTCGGGGGTGAGCTGGTACTCCTGGGGACCGAAGCTCTCCAGGACCTGAACGGCAACCAGCGAGCCGAGCTGGGCACTGCGCTCCAGCGGGAGCTCCCAGGCCACACCGGCCAGGAAGCCGGCCCGGAAGGCGTCGCCGGCCCCGGTCGGGTCGACGGCCTGAACGCCGGGGACCGACGGCACCGTGATCGGCGCCTGGCCGGTCTGGGTGATCCGGGCGCCGTCCGCGCCAAGCGTGGTCACCTGGACCTGGACCCGGCCCGCGATGTCGGCCGCGGTCCAGCCGGTCTTCTGCTCGATCATGGCCAGCTCGTACTCGTTGGAGAACAGGTACGCAGCCCCGTCGACCAGCTTGCGGGTCTGATCGCCGTCCATCCGGGCCAGTTGCTGGGACGGGTCGGCGGCGAACGGGATCCCGGCCGCGAGACAGCCGGCCGTGTGCCGGAACATCGCGTCGGGGTCGTCCGCACCGATCAAAACCAGGTCGACTCCCCCGGCCTGGGCGGCGACATCTTCGATGGCGATGTCCCGCGCCTCGGCCATCGCGCCGGGGTAGAACGAGGCGATCTGGTTGCCGTCCGTGTCGGTGGTGCAGACGAAGCGCGCCGTGTGGTTCTTCTTGGACTCCAGGACACCACTGGTGTCGACGCCATGGGCGTCCAGCCACGAGCGGTAGTCCGCGAAGTCTTGCCCCACGGCGCCGACGAGCAGAGGCTGCAGGCCAAGGCAGCCCATTCCGAACGCGATGTTCGCGGCCACGCCGCCCTTGCGGATCTCCAAGCCGTCCACGAGGAACGACAGCGAGACCCGGTCGAGCTTGTCCGCAATCAGTTGTTCGGTGAATTTACCCGGAAAGGTCATCAGGTGGTCGGTGGCCACCGACCCCGTGACCGCGATACGCACCGGTCAGTGGAACGAGTCGCCGCAGGCGCAAGAGCCTGTCGCGTTCGGGTTGTCGATCGTGAAGCCCTGCTTCTCGATCGTGTCGACGAAG
>DASXJM010000325.1:0-2257 GCA_036497405.1 Streptosporangiaceae bacterium
CGCCGAGGCCTCCAGCCCGAGTTTGCGGGCCCGCCGCAGCCCGTCGGAGTCCGGGTCGACCCCGACCATGTAGCGGACCTCGACGTGCTCGCTGCGCCGCAGCTTGGCCAGCAGGTCGGTGCCGATGTTGCCCGGCCCGACTATGGCCGCCGTCGCCTTCCCCATCCTCGCCCTCCTCCGAGCCCTCGAACTGGCTCCGGGGTCCCGAAAACTGACCCCTCCCTTCAAACTGTATGCAGTTTACGGGGATTGGGGAAGGCCCAGCTCGGCCCGGATGGCCTCGTTGTGCTGGCCCAGCGCGGGCACTGGGCCCATCAGCGGCTCCCGGCCCGGCACCGTGACCGGCGGCAGCAGGGCCTGGACCGGCCCGTGTGCGGTGTCTACCTGGCGCCAGCGGTCGCGGGCCGCCAGCTGCGGGTGCTCGGCGAACTCCTGGGGCGTGCGCAGCCGGGCGTTGGCGATCCCGGCCGCATCCAGCCGGTCGGTGAGCTGGCCGGCCGGGAACCCGGCCAGGGCGGCCTCGATGATCGCGGTCAGCTCGGCGTCGTGGGCGACCCGGTCGACGTTGGTGGCGAACCGCTCGTCGGTGCTCAGCTCGGGGCGGCCCAGGATCTGCTGGCACAGCACGGCCCACTCGCGTTCGTTCTGGATGCCGATGAACACCTGCCCGCCGCCGGCCACGGTGTACGGCCCGTAGGGCGAGATCGAGGTGTGCCGGGCCCCGGTCCGCCGGGCCGGGTGCTGGCCGTAGACGGTGAAGTTGACCGGCTGGCTCATCCACTCGCCCAGCGCCTCCAGCATGGACACGTCCACGTCGGTGCCCCGGCCGGTGCGCTCCCGCTCGTACAGCGCGGTCAGGATGCCGCTGAAGGCGTACATGCCGGCCGCGATGTCGGCCACCGAGATGCCCGCCTTGGCCGGGGCGTCCGGGCCGCCGGTCACCGACAGCAGGCCGGCCTCGCACTGGACCAGCAGGTCGTAGGCCTTCTTGCTGCGGTACGGACCCTGGTCGCCGTAGCCGGACACCGAGCAGGTGATCAGGCCCGGGTGCCGCGCGCGCAGCACGTCGGCGCCCAGCCCCAGCCGCCCGGCCGCGCCCGGGGCCAGGTTCTGCACGAACACGTCGGCCCGGGCCAGCAGCGTGGTCAGCACGGCCAGGTCGCCGGGCTCCTTGACGTCCAGTTCCAGGCTCTCCTTGCCCCGGTTGAGCCAGACGAAGTAGCTGGACTGGCCGTGCACCGACCGGTCGTAGCCGCGGGCGAAGTCCCCGGCGCCGCGGCGTTCCACCTTGATGACCCGGGCGCCCAGGTCGGCCAGCTGCCGGGTGGCGAACGGGGCCGCGACCGCCTGTTCCAGCGCCACGACCAGCAGGCCCTGCAGCGGCAATTCACTTCGCTGGCCGCCGGCCGCGGTCGCACTGCTGTCCGTCATCGGGCGTCCTCCTGTAACGGGTGGAAATATCGCGATTGGTGGTGATGAAAACACCGTCAGTGAGATGTGACTAAGGTCACAGCACTGCCGGTCAACCTGGCCCGGGCAACCTCGGCGAATCGGTTGCGGACCCCACCCCCTTTTCTGGCAGTCTAGGTCGCCGACGGTAAGTGCTCCTTACGCAATCCCGCTGTAGTCAAAGTGCTACGTAATAAGCATTTGACGTTCATTCAGCCGGGTGAAGCGCTTGACTTTCAGATTCGCTGCCTTGTGCAACCGCAGCGGTCTATGTGCCCGGACAGACCTGTTCGGTGCACTTGGCTGATGAAAGGATTGCCTTGTCACGACACCGGACAGGTGCCCGAAGTGGGCGGCGAACTAATCGCTTTATTCGCCGTAGCGGGGTCATTCTTCCGGCAGCAGTCGTTGCGGCAATTGCGGTGGGGGGCGTTTCCGCAGCCGCCTGGATGATGAGCCCTTCTTCCTCGGGTGCCTCGGGCGCGGCCGCCGGCCTGGAAGCCATCACCAACACCAAGACCGTCGCTCTGCTCCAGCAGGAGCACCAGCAGGCGGTGGTCATGAGCAAGGCCTCGCGTACGGTCACGGTGGTGGCCAAGGCCAAGGTGGTTACGCCGTCTTCCGTGGTCAAGGCGGTTGAGGCCTCGTCCAGCAGCAGCTCCTCGTCGAGCTCGTCCAGCTCCAGCTCGGGGGGCAGCGCCCCGCCGCCGGTGGCGGCTCCGGACCCGGGCACGGCCCAGTCGATCGCCTACAACATGCTGGGCGACTTCGGCTTCTCGACGTCGCAGATGAGTTGCCTGGAAAGCCT
>DASXJM010000326.1:0-22916 GCA_036497405.1 Streptosporangiaceae bacterium
AGCAGGACCGTCTCGGCCTGGTCGTCCCGGGTGTGCCCGAGCAGGACGGCGGCGGCGCCGGTTTCGCGGGCGGCCGCGTCCAGCGCCTGGTAGCGGGCCGTCCGGGCCGCGGCCTCCGGCCCCGGATGGTCCGGGCCGCCGCCGGGCACGGTCACCGCGGTCTGGAGCACCGGGTCAAGTCCGAGCCCGGTCAGCCGGTTCGCCACCGCCCGCGCGCGCTCGGCCGAGCCCGGCTGAAGTCCGTGGTCGACCGTGACCCCGCCCGCGCGCAGCCCCATCCGGGGGGCGGCGAAGGCCAGCGCGGCCGCCAGGGCCAGGGAGTCGGCCCCACCCGAGCAGGCGACCAGGACCAGCTGGCCGCCCCGGAGGCCGGTCAGCCCGTCCCGGACCGCGTTCCGCAGTTCGGCGACGGCCGGGTGCGGGCCCATGCCCGGCTAGGCGCCGGGCTGATCACTCGGATCAGCGGGGCCGGTCCCGTCGGCCGGGCGATCGGTCTCGGCCGAGCTGGCCTCGCCCGGGCCATCGGTCCCGGTCGGGCCGATCTCCGTGGCGCTGGTGTCCCCGGGGCCGGCCGGCTCGCCGAAGGCGGCGTCGCTGTCGGCGTGGAACGCGTCGCCCGGCTCCGTCGGGGCCGCAGTGTCCGCTGGGGCCGCCGGGTCGGCCGGGGCCGCAGTGTCAGCCGGAGTCCAGGGACCAGCTGGGGCCGCAGGGTCAGGCCGGGGTCCGGTGTCCGCCGGGGCTGCCGGGTCGGCCGGGGCCGCAGTGTCAGCCGGGGTCCAAGGGCCAGCTGGGGCCGCAGGGTCAGGCCGGGGCCCGGTGTCCGCCGGAGAGACGGTCTCCGCCGGAGAGGCGGTGTCCGCTGGGGTCGCCGACCCGGCCGGGGCGGGTGAGCCGGTCGCGGGCTGGGCCGGAGTGACCGGGTCGGTCGCGGGCGTCGGCTCGGCCGGGGGGATGAACTCCTCCAGGCTGATGTCCTCCGCGCGCGGGCCGCCGTCCGTGGCCGCCCCGTTGGAGGAACCGTTGGACGCACCGTTGCTGGTCGTCGGCCCGGTCCCGCCCGCCGGGCTCGAGCCGGCCGCCGGGGCACCCCCAGTCACCGGCCCGGTCACCGGCTCGGCGCTCCCGGTGCCGGTGAGCGCGGCCGGGGTCACGTAGCTGGCCGCCACCCGGGTGATCCAGGACCGCGGATCGTTGATCTCGGCCATGGTCGGAATGGTCTCGGGCGAGTCCCAGACTCGGTTGAAGCCCTCCATGCCGATCGCGTCCACGACCGTGCGCACGAAGCGGGCGCCCTCGGCGTACTGCTTCATCTTCAGGTCGATGCCGAGCAGCCGCCGGACGGCCTGCTCCACCCGGCCGGCCGTGCGGCGGCGGGTGTTGAACTTCTCCCTGATCTCGGCCACCGACGGCACGACCTGCGGGCCGACCGCGTCCATGACGTAGTCGCCGTGCCCCTCGACCAGGGTCATCAGGGCGGTCAGCCGGGCCAGGATCTCGCGCTGGCGCGGGGTCTGGACGGCCTCGATGAGGCTCTCGCTCTCCCCGCCGCGCACCGCGCCCGCGACCGCTTCGGCGGCGGCCCGGAGCCGGTTGAAGATGGCGCCCGGGTCCAGTTCGGAGGCGAGCAGGAACTCGCTCATCTGGTCCTGCACGTAGGCCCGCAGCCAGGGCACCGAGGTGAACTGCACCCGGTGCGTCTCTTCGTGCAGGCAGACCCAGCGGCGGAAGTCGCGCGGGTTGACCTCGAGCTCACGCTCGACCATGACGATGTTCGGGGCCACCAGGGTCAGCCGGCCGACCGGCTCTGCGCCGTTCTCGTCGGTGCCCGGGGGCAGGAACAGCTCGTACTGGCCCAGCACGCGGGAGGACAGGTAGGACAGCATCAGGCCCGCCTGGGCCCCGGTGATCCGGGAGCCGACCCCCATGACCAGGCCGCCGGCCGAGGCGGCCGGGGTTCGCTGGCGCATCTGCTCGGCCAGTGGGTCGAGCACGACCTTGAACCCGTCCACGTTGGCCCGGATCCAGCCGGCCCGGTCCACCACCGCGACCTTGCCCGGGGCCACCTTGCTCTGCAGTCCGGTGACCTCGCGGACCGGCCGCTCGACGGCCATGGAAAGCTCACGTAGCTCGGCCACCGTCTGCCGTGCCTCGGCCAGGCTCACTTGCGGGCCTGGACGCGCAAAGCGGGTTCCGGTCGATACCGCCACGTCCCAGTCGATCATCTGCCCGTTGCTCACCCTCCCACCGTACGTTGTGGCGCGCCGTGGTCGGAGCCCGGTGGCAAATTGACGGCCGTGTCGCAGGTCAGGAGCAGCCGCAGGCGGCGAGCGCGGTGGCCGCGTCGTTCAGGGTGTCGGCCGCGTCGTCCAGTTCGCCCGCCCCGGGCACGCTGGCCGCGTTGAACGCGAACACCAGCACCCGCCCGTTGCGGTCGTAGACCAGGCCGGCCAGGGCCGCCACCGTGGACAGGTTCCCGGTCTTGGCCCGGACCACGCCCCGGGCCGACCCGCCGATCCCGCCGAACACGCTCTGCCCCTCGGACAAGGTGCCGGCGAAGCCCGCCACCGGAAGCCCGGTGATGGCCGTCCGCAAACTGGCGTGCTGCGGTGACGAGGCCAGCACCAGCAGCTTGACCAGGGCCGCGGGCGCGATCTGGTCCTGCGGGGACAGGCCGCTCCCGTCCACCAGCTGGATTCCGGAGCTGACCCCGAGCCGGGCCAGCGCGGCGGTCTCGGCGGCGGCGCCCCCGGCGAACGAGGCGGGATGGCCGGTGGCCCGGGCCACGTGCCGGGCCAGGTTCTCGGCGATCACGTTGTTGCTCTCCAGCAGCATCTGCTCGACCATGGCCGCCACCGTCGGCGAGGACACCGAGCCGAGCACGGTCGCCCCGGACCGGGCGGTGCTGGCCGACGGCTCGCCGGTGACGGTGATGCCGTCCGCGTTGAGGAACCCCGCGAACGACGAGGCCGCCTCCTGGGCGGGATCGATGGCCCGGGCCCGGAAGTTGGTCGGGTCGTCGACGTCCTCCGGGGTGTCGCTGGTGGTCACCCGGCCCTGGTCCACCTCCAGGGAGGTGATGTCGGTGACGTCACCGGTGCTCACGTACGATTCCGGCCAGCCCGGGGCCAGGCCGGGGCCGGTGTAGAGCGAGGTGTCGTAGTCCAGCTCGACCTGGGTGCGGTGCGCGGCCTTCAGGGTCCGGGCCGTGCTGGCCGCGAGTTCCTGCAGGTTCGCGGGCTGCGGGTACTGGCTGAGCGGCGCGGCCCCCGCAGCCAGGGTCGGGTCACCCCCGCCCACCAGCACGATGCTGTCCCCCGCGCCGCTGACCACCTTGGTCTGGAAGCGCTGGCCGGGGCCGAGCACGGCCAGGGCCGCCACCGCCGTGGCCACCTTTTCGGTCGAGGCCGGCGCGGTCATCTGGCTCGAGCTGCGGGACCACAGCACCTGGCCGGACTGGTCGGCGACCTCGGCCGACACCCCTGAACCCAGCGAGGACGACGACAGCACCCCGCTCAGCGCGCTGTCCAGGCCGGAGCTGGTCGGCATCGTTCCTCCGGCCGCGGTGGCCATGGCCGGGCTGGCCCCGGCTTCGGGCCGGGCGGCCACCTGGACCGGCTTGAGCATGGCCAGCCGGGGTGGCAGCATGCGCACCAACGTCACGCCCGCGACCAACGTGAACACGTTGATCAGGGCCAGCGTGAGCAAAGCCACGCCCCGTGTGCTGCGCAGCACGGCGCATCCACCTTTCGCGATGCAGGATGGTAAGTACGAGGACCCGTTGCGCTGGGGGTGGCGCGCCAGGGGACAATTGAGTCAACCATCAACCCACTGAGGTGTGAGGGCAGCATCGTGGACTTCGACGTAGTGATCGAGATCCCGAAGGGCCAGCGCAACAAGTATGAGGTGGACCACGCCACCGGGCGGATCCGGCTGGACCGGATGCTGTTCACCTCGACCCGGTACCCCTCGGACTACGGCTTCATCGAAGGCACCCTGGGCGACGACGGTGACCCCTTGGACGCGCTGGTCATCCTGGAGGAGCCGACCTTCCCCGGCTGCGTGATCAGCTGCCGGGCCGTCGGCATGTTCCGCATGCGCGATGAGAAGGGTGGCGACGACAAGGTCCTCTGCGTCCCGGCCACCGATCCGCGCTGGGAGCACCTGCGCGACATCTACCACGTGTCCGAGTTCGACAAGCTGGAGATCCAGCACTTCTTCGAGGTCTACAAGGACCTTGAGCCCGGCAAGTCAGTGGAAGGCGCCGCCTGGGCCGACCGGGCCGCCGCCGAGGCCGAGATCGAGGCCTCTCGCAAGCGCGCCGAGGCCACCGGCTTCTGACCGGCGCGCTGGCGGCACGTTTTCCGGACACCGCCCGCCCCCTCGACTATTATTACGTGCTGAGGGCACGAAATTAATATTGAAGGTAGCGGGTACGGCTGATGACAGGCGGCGAAGATCCGGCGGTGTGCGGCTTCTGCGGCCGCGTCCTACCTCAGCAGCAGGGATCCGGTCGGCGTCGCCACTACTGCGACGCCACCTGCCGCAGCGCGGCCCGTCGCCGTCGCGCCGCCGCCCCCTCTGGCCACCCGCCCGTCCGAGAGCGCGTAAACAAAGAGTTGACAATCCCGTCCTGTCAAACCATAGTTGACAACGCGCCGGAACGGCCGGGCGCCCTCGCCGCCATCGGGCAGGCGCAGGCCCGGGCCCGGAGCGCGGAGGAGGAACTGGCCATGAGCGTGGTCCAGGCCCGGGAGTCCGGGCACACCTGGGCCGAGATCGGCCAGGTCCTCGGCACCAGCCGGCAGGCCGCGTTCCAGCGGTTCGGCCGCCCGGCCGACCCGCGGACCGGTCAGCCCATGGCCCCGGTGGTGCCGGGCGCCGTCGAACTGGCCGGTCAGCTGTTCGACGACCTGGTCGCCGGGCGCTGGGCGGCGGTCTGGGCCCAGTTCGGCCCGGCTGTCGCGGCCCGGCTCGACCCGGACGGGCTGGCCGCGGCCTGGGCCCAGGTCATCGGCATGGCCGGTGAGTTCGAACGGCGGGGAGCGCCGTCGGCGGCCCGGGCCGGCGACTACACCGTGGTCGACGTGCCGCTGTTCTTCGAGGCCGGTGAGCGGACCGGGCGGGTCAGCTACGACCAGGATGCCCGGGTGGCCGGCCTGTTCTTCCTGCCCACGATGAGGAAGGAACCCAATGCCTGACCCGAACACCCCCAACCCGGTCCCGCCCGAGCAGGGGCGGCTGGGCAAGATGCCCTACGATCTCCGCCCGCCCACTCCCGAGCGGGTCGAGGCCCGGATGTGGAACCCCCAGGATCGGCGGCTACTCACGCCCAAGGCCTTCGGCTGGGGATATGACATCAATTTCTACTGGCTCGCCCACCCGATCCGGTACGTCACCGGCCGGACCTGAGGCATCAGGGCCGGACCGCGCCGATCGGGACGCCGGGCTGGTAGATGCTGTCGATCCGGACGTCCACCCCGGTGTAGGGCGCGTCGACCATGTTGCCGCCGCCGATGTAGATGCCGACGTGGTGGATGGTGTTCGGGTCCGCGTTGTTGGTCGCGTAGAACACCAGGTCGCCCCGCTGCAGGGCGTTCATGGAAACGTGCGCGCCCTCGACCCACTGGTCGCCGGTGTAGTGCAGGATCGCCACCCCGGCGTGCTGCCAGGCGATCATGGCCAGCCCGGAGCAGTCGTAGGTGCTGGGCCCGATCGCGCCCCACTGGTAGGGCTTGCCGATCTGGCTGATCGCGAAGTTGGCCGCGATGTTGCCCTGCGACGAACTGGCCGCCGAGCCGCTGAACTCCGACGCCGAGGTCACCGAGCCGGCGCTGGCCGCGCTGGCCGCGGCCTGGCGAGCCGCGGCGGCGGCCTTGGCGGCGGCCGCGGCGGCCTCCGCCGCCAGCGCCTTGGCCCGCTCGTTGGCCAGGTGGTTGGCGTGGTTCTTGGCCGAGTAGAGCCGGGAGGACAGCTGGCTGGCCACGCTCCTGGTCTGCTGGACCACGGTTTGCTGCTGGGCCACCGCGGCCTGGATCGCGACCTTCAGCTTGGCCGCCTGCTGGGCCGCGGCCTTGCGCTGCTTGAGCGCGCTGCTGGCCTGGGTGCGGAACACCCGGGCCACCACGCTGTCGGCGTTGTTCCGGGCCAGGATGTCGGTGCGGCGGGTGGTGAAGACCTGGCCGAGCCCCATCTGGTTGAGGTAGGCGGTCACGCCGTGGGCGTCGCCCAGCATCGCCGCCATGGGGTCGAACCCGCCCTGGGTCTCGTACTCGTTGGCGGCCAGCGCCCCCACCGCCTGCCGGCTGGTCCGCTGGGAGTTCTCGGCGTCGGCCAGCTTGGTCACCGCCGCGGTGTAGGCCTTCTGCGCCTGTTGCCGGGCGACCTCGGCCCGGTCGTAGTCCTCGGTGAGGATTTCGGCCTGATTCTCCAGGTCGGTAAGCTGGGCGTTGGCCGTCGCGACCTGCGCGTTCTGCTTGCCCAGCGCGGCCGCACGCTGGGCGGCCTTGTTCTGTGCGGCCTGGACCTGGCCCGCGCTCGGCACCGGACCGCTGGCCAGGGCCAGCTGTGGTGGCGCGGCCGACAGCCCGGTGGCCGCCAGCAGACCGCAGCCCACCACCACCCAGACCACTCTGCGCACGCTGAAGTAAGCCCCCGGCCCGTCAGCCATCCCGTCCCCCGGAATCGATCGTGCTCCCCGATATTCGCTTGTGAGAAACTCAATGTAATCGGATGACCTCGGAAAGTAGCGGTAATCGCTGCGTGGCGCGTCTTTGTGTCGGCCGGGCGGCCCGACCGTGGTCCCGGACACACATCTGGTCCCGGGATGGGCCACACTTAGATGGCACTAGAGGCAAGGAGGAACCGGTGGACAACGCCGGCGAGGTGCTCAGGCGGGCTCCGCTGTTCGAGGCGCTCGACGAAGACGGCACACGCGAGCTTCGGGCGACGATGAGCCAGCTCAGGCTGCACCGCGGTGAGCGCTTGTTCGACGAAGGCGACGGCGGCGACAGCCTGTACGTCGTGCTCGACGGCAAGATGAAGCTGACCCGGGCCGCCGCCGACGGCCGGGAGAACCTGCTCAGCGTGATCGGGCCGGGTGAGATGTTCGGCGAGCTGTCGCTGTTCGACCCGCGGCCGCGGACGTCGAGCGCCAGCGCGGTGACCGAGGTGACCCTGGCCGTGCTGCCGCACGACGCGCTGCTGCCGCTGCTGCGCAAGCGGCCCGAGATCTCGCTGCACCTGATGCGGGCGCTGGTCCAGCGGCTGCGCCGGGCCAACGACGTGACCGCCGACCTCGTCTTCACCGACGTCCCGGGCCGGGTGGCCAAGGCCCTGCTCGACCTGGCCGACCGGTTCGGCCAGCAGACCGACGACGGGCTCCAGGTCCATCACGACCTGACTCAAGAAGAGCTCGCCCAGCTGGTAGGGGCGTCACGGGAGACGGTCAACAAGGCCCTGGCCGACTTCGCGGCCCGCGGCTGGCTGCACATTTCGGCCCGCTCGGTGATGATCGTCGACTCCGAGCGGCTGCGCAAGCGCGCCCGTTAGCCAGCCCTGGGTAAGCGGGCTCCGGCGGCCGGAGGGAGTTCGCCGCGGCCGGCCAGGTAGTCGAGCTGGGCCTGGACGGACAGCTCCGCCGCCGGGCGGACGGCCGGGGTGATGTCGGTGTAGACCCGGGTCACGATCTCGGCCGCCGTCCGGTCCCCGGCCGCCAGCGCGGCCCGGATCTGATCCAGCCGTTCGGCCCGGTGCGCGATGTAGTACTCCAGCACCGCGGCCGGATCGGGCAGGATCGGGCCGTGGCCGGGCAGCAGGACCTGCAGCTGACCCTGGTCGGACAGCGCCTTCATGGCGTCGAGCGAGCGCAGGTAGTCGCCCAGCGAGCCGTCACCCCCGGCGATGACGGTGGTGCCCCGGCCCAGCACTGAGTCCCCGGTCAGCAGCGCACCGTCTTCCGGCAGCAGCAGGCTGAGCGAATCCCGGGAGTGACCGGGGGTGCCGATGACCCTCAGCTCGCTGCCGGCCGCCTCGACCACGTCGCCGTCGGTCAGGCCCTCCGCGCCGAGCCGGTGGGCCGGGTCGGCGGCCCGGACCGGTGCGCCGGTGAGCTCGGCCAGCCGCCGGGCGCCGGCCGAGTGGTCCTCGTGGCCGTGGGTGAGCAGGATCTGCGCGATCCGGCGGCCCGCCTGACCAGCCTGCCGCACGACCCGCTGCAGGTGCTCCTGGTCGTCGGGGCCGGGGTCGACCACCAGCGCCACCGTCGAGTCGGGCGCCGCGATCAGCCAGGTGTTGGTGCCGTCGAGGGTCATCGGCGACGGGTTGGGGGCCAGCACGCAGGTGGCCAGGGCCGAGCCGGAGCCGTCGATACCGGAGCGGTCAGTGGTCATCGGGGCCATCCGGGAGGCTCAGCCAGGCCTGATCGCCGTCCAGGACGACGACCGGGCAGCGCGGGGTGATGGGCCGGTCCGCGGCCATGACCGCGGGCACGTCGGGATAGGCGGCCAGCTCGCCCAGGGTGATCCTGGTCGGCGGGAGCATGGCCAGCTCACCAGCCTCGGCGGCGGCGAGCGCGGCGGCCGGGCGCAGCCAGGTGGCTTGGTCCGACTCCCCCGTGCCCCCGGCGGCCTGCTGGCCCGCGGGCATGATGGCCACGAAGAACCGGGTGTCGTAGCGGCGTTCCTCGGCCTCGGGAGTGATCCACCGGGACCAGGGCCGCAGCAGGTCACCGCGCAGCACCAGGTCGCGCCGGACCAGCAGCTCGGCCAGCGACACCGATCCGGCCGCCAGCGCCTGCCGGTCGTCGGTCCAGTCGGCCCCGGTGGGCACGGCCGGCCCGCCCGGGTCCGCGGCCGGGCTGGCCAGCAGGACGCCGCACTCCTCGAACGTCTCCCGGACCGCCGCCCGGACCAGGGCGGCCGCGCCCGATACCGACCCGCCCAGCGCCGGGGCCAGTTGCTCCGGGGGCGGCCCGGCCCAGCCGTGGCCGTCCTCGGCGTCGCGCTGGTCGACCTTGCCGCCGGGAAACACGAACGCGCCCGGCGCGAACGCCATCGAGCTCAGCCGCCGCAGCAGGTACACCTCGGCCCCGGCCGGCGCGGCCCGGAGCAGCATCACGGTGGCGGCGTCCCGCGGCGGTACCGGGGTGAGCCGGCCGTCCCTGATGTCCCGGGCCCGGTCGGCCAGCCTCCCCGGTACGCGGATGGGACTCAGGAGCTCGCCACCTCGGCGATCAGCTCCACCTCGACCGGCGTGTCCAGCGGCAGGACCGCCACCCCGACCGCGCTGCGGGCGTGCTGGCCGGCCTCGCCGAACACCTCGGTGAGCAGATCGCTGGCTCCGTTGATGACCTGCGGCTGGCTGGTGAAGCTGGGCGCGCTGGCCACGAACCCGACCACCTTGACGATCCGGGTGATGGCCGACAGCCCGCCCGCGGCCTGGGCTGCCGCCGCCAGCGCGTTCAGCGCGCACAACCGGGCCAGGTCGCGGGCCTCTTCCACGCTCACCTCGGCACCGACCTTGCCGGTCGTGGGCAGCTTGCCGTCCACGAACGGCAGCTGGCCGGCCGTGTAGACGTACTGCCCGGTGCGCAGGGCGGGCACGTAGGAGCCACCGGGCGGGGCCACCGCCGGCAGGGTCAGCCCCAGGGCCGCCAGCCGCTCCTCCGGCGTCGCGCCGGCGCTCATCCCTTCGGCCGCTTCATGTAGGCGACCAGCTGTTCCGCGTTGGGCCCGGGGACCAGCGCGACGAGCTCCCACCCGTCGTCACCCCAGTTGTCCAGGATCTGCTTGGTCGCGTGTACCAGCAACGGCACCGTCGCGTACTCCCACTTCTGCATGGGGACGACCTTAGCGGTCAGCCTGCCGCCCGGTCGTACGCTCCCCGGTGGTCCTGGGCTTGCGGGGCGTGGACGCGGCCCGGGGCTTGCGCGGGGTGCTGGCCCGGGGCTTGCGGGCGACCGGAACCGGCACCTCGGCCTCGGCCTCGCCGTTCGGGCTGGCGGCCGGGTCGACGGCCGGGAAGCTGGCCGTGTCCTCGGTGTCCGCGGTGGCGGGGACCTCGGTGCTGGGCAGTCCCTCCGCGTCCAGGTGGGGCAGGCCCTCGGCCGCGCTGGGCAGTCCCTCGGCGGGCGTGGGGCTGCTCAGGATGTCCGGCGACGTGGCCGCGGTCAGCAGCTCGTTGACCTGCCCGGTGACCGCTTCCACCTCGGGCGGCGGCGGGACCGCACCCTCCTCCAGCTCCGGCACGTTGACCCCGGCGATCTCCGCCTCGGCCTCCGCGACCTCGGCGTCGCCCAGGTCCTCCGGCTCCTCCGGCCGGGCGTCGGCGGGCTGCTGGGCCCCCGGGGTCATCCGGTCGAAGAACCGGAGCAGCTCGACCGGGACCGGCATGACCAGCGTACTGTTGCGCTCGCCCGCCACCTCGACCACGGTCTGCAGCAGCCGCAGCTGGAGGGCGGCGGGGTCCCGGGCCATGACGTTGGCCGCGGCGGCCAGGCGCTTGGAGGCCTGGTACTCACCGTCGGCGGTGATGATGCGGGCCCGCCGTTCCCGCTCGGCCTCGGCCTGACGGGACATGGAGCGCTTCATGCCCTCGGGCAGCGACACGTCCTTGACCTCGACCCGCTCGACCCGGATGCCCCAGGGCGCCTCGGTCGGCTCGTCGATCACCCGGCGCAGCTCGCGGTTGACCGACTCCCGTTCGGCCAGCAGCTGGTCCATCTCGGACTGGCCGATGATCGACCGCAGCGAGGTCTGCGCCTGCTGGGCGATGGCGAACATGTAGTCCTGCACGTTCACCGTGGCCTTGATCGGGTCCACGACCCGGAAGTACACCACCGCGTCGACCCGGACGCTGACGTTGTCCCGGGTGATGCCGTCCTGCGCGGGCACCGCCATGGCCACGATCTGCATGTTGACCTTCTGCATGCGATCGCCGATGGGGCGGATGATGTGCAGGCCGGGGCCCTTCACCTCGGGCAGGACGCGCCCGAAGCGGTAAATGATGCCCTTCTCGTACTGCTGGACCACCCGCAGGCTGCGGCCGGCCGCGGTCAGGCCGGCGATGACCAGAAGCACGATGATGATGACGAGTGCTGCGACCACGCGGATCACCTCTCTCCGATGACAAGACTAATGAGAATTACGGGCGGTGGCACCCAGGGGGTTGGCCGTAACAATCACCGGCCGGAGATAGCCTCGCAGTGATGAGAGCACGGGACACGGACTGGGAAGGCGTGCGGTTGCACGTCGTCACAGGTAAGGGCGGCACCGGCAAGACCACGGTGGCCGCCGCGCTGGCCCTGGCGCTGTCCCGCGGTGGCCGCAAAGTTCTGCTGATCGAGGTCGAGGGGCGCCAGGGTATCGCGCGGTTGTTCGACTGCCCACCCCTGCCCTACGCCGAGCGCAAGGTCGGGATCGGGCTGGGTGAGGACGGCCGCCCCGGCGGCGACCTGTACGCGCTGGCCGTCGACCCGGAGGGCGCGCTCCTGGACTACCTGGAGATGTTCTACGGGATGCGGCACACCGGGCAGGCCCTGAACCGGCTGGGCCTGGTCGACTTCGCCACCACCATCGCTCCCGGCCTGTCCGACGTGCTGCGCACCGGCAAGGCCACCGAGGCGGCCCGGCGCAAGGCCAACGGTCGCCAGGTCTACGACGCGGTGGTGATGGACGCGCCACCCACCGGCCGGATCAGCCGCTTCCTCAACGTCTCGGTCGAAGTGTCCGGCCTGGCCAAGGTGGGGCCGGTGCGGAACCACGCCGACACCGTGGCCCGGGTGATCCGTTCCCCGCAGACCGCGGTCCACTTCGTCACCACGCTGGAGGAGATGCCGGTCCAGGAGACCCTGGACGGGATCGCCGAGCTGCGGACCCTGGGCGGCCTGCAGCTGGGCGGGGTGTTCATCAACCGGGTCCGCCCGCACGGCGTGCCCGAGCCCGACCTGGAGGCCGCCATGGCTGGTCACGTGGACGAGGCCGAGATCGCGGTCGGCCTCAAGGCGGCCGGTCTGCCCGACAGCCAGGCCCTGGCGGCCGGTCTGAGCATCGAGCTGGCCGAGCACGCCCGGAACGTGGCCCTGCAGGAGCGCGAGCGCGGCGAGCTGGCCGCGTCCGGGCAGCCCCGCTACGAGCTGCCCGACATCACCGACGGCATCGACCTGGGCGGGCTGTACCGCCTGGCCGAGGTGCTGCGCGACCAGGGTGCGGCCTGATGAACCCGCCACCCGCCACCCCGCCCCGGCTGAATACCGACGCCCTCATCGACGACCGGCGGACCCGGATCATCGTCTGCTGCGGTTCCGGGGGGGTGGGCAAGACCACCACCGCCGCCGCCCTGGGCCTGCGCGCGGCCGAACGCGGCCGGCACGTGGTGGTCATCACGGTCGACCCGGCCCGCCGCCTGGCCCAGTCCATGGGTCTGTCCTACCTGGACAACATCCCGCGTTCGGTCGACGCCGACTTCGCCTCCGGCGGCAGCCTGCACGCGATGATGCTCGACATGAAGCGGACCTTCGACGAGATCGTCGAAGCCCACGCGGACCCGGACCGGGCCGCACAGATCCTGGCCAACCCGTTCTACCAGTCCCTGTCGTCCAGCTTCGCGGGCACGCAGGAGTACATGGCCATGGAGAAGCTGGGCCAGCTGCACCGCACCAACGAGTGGGACCTGATCGTGGTCGACACGCCACCGAGCCGGTCCGCGCTCGACTTCCTGGACGCACCCCAGCGGCTGGGCCGGTTCCTGGACGGCAAGCTGATCCGGCTGCTGACCGCCCCGGCCTCGCCCCGCCGGTCCTACATGAAGGTGCTGAACGCCGGGTTCTCGCTGGTGACCGGCACGCTGACCAAGGTGCTCGGCGCGCAGGTGCTGAAGGACATGCAGACGTTCGTGACCGCGTTCGACACGATGTTCGGCGGGTTCCGCGAGCGGGCCGACGCCACCTACCGGCTGCTGCAGACGCCGGGCACCGCGTTCCTGGTGGTGGCCGCGCCCGAGCCGGATGCGCTGCGGGAAGCGTCGTACTTCGTCGAGCGGCTCGCGGGGGAACGGATGCCGCTGGCGGGACTGATCCTCAACCGGGTCCACCGGCCCGCCGCCACCCGGCTGTCGGCGGCCCGCAGCCTGGCGGCCGCGGAAACGCTGGAGAACGGGAACGGGCCCGGGGTCGGCACCACCGAGGCGCCCCGCTACGCGCTGGCCGCCGGGGTGCTGCGGCTACACGCGGAGCGGATGCAGTTGGCGGCCCGGGAACGGCGGGTGGCCGAGCATTTCACCGCGGCCCACCCCACCGTTCCCGTCGCTGAGGTCGTCGCGCAGCCCGAGGATGTTCACGACCTCGAGGGTCTGCGCTCGATCGGTTCAAGCCTCGCCAGGGAACCGGAACTCAGCTAGTGGATCAAGACGCCACCAGGTCGTCCACGTCCTGCTCTTCGTAGCGGTCGCGAGCCTGCTCCAGCAGCTCACGCCAGGACTTGACGTCGGGCCGCCGCCGTAGCAGCGCACGCCGCTCCCGCTCGGTCATTCCGCCCCAGACACCGAACTCAATCCCGTTGTCCAGCGCGTCGGCCAGGCACTCGGTCCTGACCAGGCAACCCCGGCAGATCAGCTTGGCTCGGTTCTGCGCTGCGCCTTGGACGAAAAGCTCGTCCGGGTCGGTTCCCTTACAGGCGGCGCGTGTGGTCCAGTCAGTGATCCACATGTGCCCACTCCTCTTGATCGTCGCGTACTTCGTACACAGGCGGTCGATGGTTCGATGGCGAGGTCTTGCGGTCCAGATCCGCAGACACGGATCCGGGTTACCGGTTCGTGATAAAGCAACCTACGGAACATCGGGGGTGGCTGCCAAGGCCCCGCCGTGGTCATTTACGGAATAGTTCTCTTGGGCCATGCCCACTGGGATATCTAGTCACCTTCGGCGTTCTTTGGTCACCTCTGGGCGCCATATGTAATGAATAGGTCACTTAGTCCGGTTTGCTCGCACGGCGCAAGGTAAGGCCCTGTTTACCCGAGCCTGCCGGTGCGAGGGCCGTGGGGCACGTACCCTGATGCCGTGCTGTCAGGTCAAATCGCAAACAAGACCGGTGTGGTCGGCCGCCTGATCTCGATCTCGGCGGTCGGCGGCCTCATCGCGGCGGCCATGGCGCTGCCCGTCGTGGCCACCACCGGCGTGGTCCTCAGGGACCAGGCCAACAAGGCCGCGGCCCCCGCCTCGGCCAGCTTCGGTACGATCCCGCAGCGGTCCGAGATCTACGACGCCAACGGCCATCTGCTGGCCTACGTCTACGGGATCAACCTGGGCAAGAACGCCAACGTGACCGGTCTCGACCGGCAGCCGGTGACGTACAGCCAGATCTCGCCGGCCATGCGCCGGGCGGTCGTGGCCATCGAGGACAACCGGTTCTGGAGCGAGGGCGCCCTCGACCTCAAGGGCACCCTGCGGGCCCTGGTCAACGACCTGCAGCACAAGGCGGTCCAGGGCGGATCGAGCATCACCCAGCAGTACGTCAAGAACATGCTCATCCTGACCGCGACCAGCAAGCAGCAGCAGCAGGCGGCCTACGAGGAGACCCTGTCCCGCAAGCTGCACGAGCTGCGGCTGGCCATCACCGTGGCCCACCAGCAGTCCAAGCCGCAGATCCTGACCGGGTACCTTAACGACGCCTACTTCGGCAACCAGGCCTACGGCATCGAGGTGGCCGCCGAGACCTACTTCGGCACCACCGCGGCCAAGCTGACCCTGGCCCAGTCGGCGCTGCTGGCCGGGATGGTGGAGAACCCGACCGGGTACAACCCGTTCCTCAAGCCGGCCACGGCCAAGGAACGCCGGAACACGGTGCTGGCCCGGATGGTGCAGACCGGGGTGCTGGACGCCAAGTCTGCGGCCACGGCCGAGCAGGCTCCGCTGGGGGTGGGCAATCACACCCCGGACAATGGCTGCACCGCATCCCGGGCCGGGAGCGGGGCGTTCTTCTGCAACTACGTCGAGCACGTCTTCGTCAACGACGCCACCGTGGCCAAGACGCCGCAGGCCCGGGCCAACCTGCTGGCCACCGGCGGCCTGAAGATCTACACCACGCTGGACGAGGAGGACCAGAACGCCACCGCCAACGCGGTCAACTACGTCCTCCCCGACGGCAGCCACGTGTACAACCCGGCCAACAACGCCGAGACCGAGGTGCTGGTCCAGCCGGGCACCGGCTACATCAAGGCCATGGCCGAGAACCGGACCTACGGCAGCAGCGGCACCACCATCAACTACGCGGTCGACACCCCCTACGGGGGCCTGAACGGCGTCCAGACCGGTTCCTCGTCCAAGCTGTTCACACTGGTCACCGCGCTGGAGCAGAACATTCCGTTCGGCTTCACGCTGACCGTGCCCGGCCAGACCACGGTCACCGGCTTCACCAACTGCAAGGGCGAGCCGGTCGGTTACGCCAACGGCCAGCTCGGGGTGTTCCCGGTGGTCAACGCCGAGGGTCCCGGAGGCAACTCCACCCAGTCGCTCTACACCGGCACCGCGCAGTCGGTGAACACGTTCTTCGCCAATCTGGAGCGCAAGGTCGGCCTGTGCAACGTGGTCAAGACGGCCGCGGCCATGGGTCTGCACCGGGTGGACGGCACTTCGCTGCTGAAGAATGACCCGGGTGACCCGACGGCCGACATCCCCAAGGCGGACCCGGCCGACGACGTCACGTCCTTCACTCTCGGGCCGATCAACGTCTCCCCGCTGAGCATGGCCACGGCGTACGCCACCGTGGCCGCCAACGGCAAGTACTGCGCCCCGACCGCGATCACCAAGATCGTGTCCGAGACCGGCAAGTCGCTGGCGGTGCCGCCGTCCAACTGCCACCAGGCCATCCCGACCGACATCGCCGAGGCGGTCAACTACGTACTGCAGGGCGTGCTCACCGCTCCCGGCGCCACCGGCGCGGGCCTGGAGATCGGCCGCCCCGCGGCGGGCAAGACCGGCACCTCCAACGTCGAGGGCGGCAACGGCGGCACCCCGTACGCCGCCTTCGCCGGGTACACGCCGACCATGGCCAGCTACACCTCGGCGTTCAACCCGGACAGCCCCACCGGCCACACCATGGCCGGCGAGACCGCCTGCTACCACTCGCCCGGCCTCGGCCTGGACTGCCCGTCCCAGATGTTCGGCGCGGACGCGCCCGGTCACACCTGGCAGATGACCTTCGAGCACGCCAACCTGGGCTCCGACGCCGGGTTCGCGGCGCTGTCCCCCAGCAGCGAGCTGTTCCGCATGGGTAACGGCCAGGTCGTCAAGCAGCCCGCCAAGCCCAAGAAGGGCAAGGGGAAGGGCAAGGGCAAGCCGGGCGCCCCCACCACCACCGCCTGCGTGTTCAACATCTGCTTCGGCGACGGCACCAACGGCAACGGCGGCGGCAACGGTAACAACGGCGGTCCCGCCAACTGACCGGCGGGCCGGGCCACCCACCGGGGCGGCCCGGCGGCCGGCCGGTCAGCGCGTGTCGTCGGTGCGAGCGGCGATGAACGTGGCCAGCTCGGCCGGGGAGACCTGGTGCTGGTCGCCGGAGTCCATGTCCCGCACGGTGACCAGACCCGCCGCGCGTTCCTGGTCGCCGTAGATGAGCGCGAACCGGGCCCGGCGGTCGGCGGCCCACTTGAGCTGGCGGCCGAGCTTGCCGCTGGAGCCCAGGTAGATCTCGGCCGACAGGCCCGCGTGCCGCAGCCGGGCCGCGAAGTCCATGGCCTCGGCGGTGTCGTCGGTCATGATCGTGATCGCGGCGTCCAGGCGCGGGGCGGTCACCGCCTCCTCCCCGAGCAGGCCGATGATCCGCTCCACGCCCAGCGAGCCGCCCACGGCCGGGATGTCCGGGCCGCCCAGGGACTCGATCAGGTGGTCGTAGCGGCCGCCGCCCGCGATCGAGCCGGGCATACCGTCCGCCACCACCTCGAAGATGATGCCGGTGTAGTAGCCCAGCCCGCGCACCAGGCGCGGGGTGAACTGCAGCCGGGCCGCGCCCGCCACCGGGGCCGCGGCCGCGATGACCCGGTCCACCTCGGCCAGGCCGGCCCGGCCTTCCTCGTCGTCGGCCAGCGCGACCCGCAGCCGGTCCACCGCGTCCGGCGCGGTCAGGTCCCCGACCAGGGCCTGGGCCGTGGCCTGGTCCAGCCCGCGGCCCTCCACCAGCTCGCCGGCCACCTCGTCCGGCTTGAGCTTGTCCAGCTTGTCCAGGGTGATCAGCACCTGGCCGCCGACCTGCTCCGGCACCCGGTAGGCCCGCAGCAGCCCGGTCAGGGCCTGGCGCGAGTTGAGCAGGATCGTGTAGTCCCCGATGCCCACCGCCCCCAGCGCGTCGGCGATGGCGCACACCACTTCGGCGTCGGCCAGCGGCGAGGCGGAGCCCACCACGTCCAGGTCGCACTGGGCGAACTCGCGGAACCGGCCCCGCCCGGGCCGGTCGGCCCGCCAGACCGGGCCCATCACGTACCGCTTGTACGGCATCGGCAGCTGGGAGCCGTAGGCCGCCACCACCCGGGCCAGCGGCACGGTCATGTCGTACCGGAGGGCCAGGTCGGCGTCCCCGCTGGCCTCGTGCTCGCCGCGGCGGAGGATCTTGAAGATGAGCTTGTCACCCTCGTCGCCGTATCGGCCGGTCAGCGTGTCCAGCCGCTCGAAGGCCGGAGTCTGCAGCGGCTCGAACCCGTACCGCTGGAACACCTCCCGGATGGCCGTGAACACATGCTCACGTACCCGCAGGTCGCCCGCGAGGAAGTCCCTCGTGCCAGAGGGGGGGTCGAACTGCTGGGACGCCATGACGTACTCCTCCATTTCGGTGCCGATGCCCTGCCGATGCTACTGGCGGCCGGGGTGCTAACACGCCTACTCCACCTGGTAGCTGGCCACCTTGGCCTGGCCCGGGGGGCGGGGGGATCCTGGGATGACCGCGTCAGAGGGGAGGGCGCATGCGGGCTGTCGTCATGGTCCTGCGCGGCCGCTTCCGGCAGTACTGGAAGTCCTGGCTGGTGCTGTGCGGTCTGGTCGCCGTGGCGGGTGGGTCCGTGCTGGCCGCGACCGCGGCCGGGAGCCGGACCGCGGCCGCCTTTCCCGGGTTCACCAGCCGGCACGGTTACGACGTCATCCTGTACAGCGGGCAGCGGCTGTCGCAGCTGAGCCAGCTGCCCGGGGCCACCTCGGTGACGCCGGTGCCGGTGCCGATCAGCGGCGCCGTTGGCTGCGGCTCCTGCCACACGCCGATCGACACCGAGAACTTCCTGATCAACGAGGTGCCGCCGCGGCAGCTGCCCCGGATGGTGTCGCTGCTGTCCGGGCGGATGCCGCACCAGTCGGACCCGGGTGAGGTCCTGGCCTCCTTCACGCTGGCCGAGCACAACGGCGTCCGGGTCGGCTCGGTGCTCCGCCCGCAGCTGGGCAGTCCGGCCCAGCTGCGCGGGGGCCCGGCCGATCCGTCGCCGGTGCTCCGCCCGGTCCTGCACGTGGTCGGGATCGTCGCCGCCGAGAGCGAGTTTCCGTCCGGGGCCAGCCCGCACTACAACCTCTACGCCACCACCGCGCTGGCCACGACGGTCAATCACCGAGCGGCCCTGCTGTGGACCTACTACGTCCGGTTCCGCAACGGCGCGGCCGGCCTGGCCGACTCCGACAGCCGGCTCCGCTCGCTCGGCATCTACGGCAGCTCGGACCTGGACGAGGCGGCCGATGCGGTCCAGAGCTCGATCCGGCCGCAGGTCACCGGCTGGTACGTACTGGCCGCGCTGGCCGCCCTGGCCGCGCTGGCCGTGATCGGGCAGGCGCTGGCCCGGCAGGCGGCCGCCGAGCGAGACGATCATGCCGCGCTCTCGGTGCTGGGCCTGCGTCCGCGCCAGCTGGCGCTGGCCGGTGTGGTGCGGGGGGCGCTCATCGGGGCCGTGGGTGCGGCCGGAGCGGTGCTGGCGGCGGTGCTGGTGTCCCCGCTGACCCCGGTGGGCGAGGCGCGCCGGGCGGTTTCCGGGCCGGGCCGGATCCACGCCGATCCCGTGATCCTCGCCCTGGGCGCGCTGGCCGTGCTGGTGGCGGTGATCGCGGTATCGGTCTGGCCCGCGGCGCGAGACGCCCGGTTGCTGCGCCGCCGCCCGGAACGGGAGACCTCGACGCTGGCCGTCGCGGCCGGGCGCGTGGCCGCCGGGGCCGGGCTGCCGGCCACGGCCCTGATCGGGATCGGTCATGCGCTGGAGCGCGGCCGGGACCGGGCCCCCGTGGGCACCGCCGTGGCCGGCACCGTGGCCGCGGTGGCGGCCCTGTGCGCGACCGCCGTCTTCGGGGCCAGCCTGGCCCATCTGGTTTCCTCGCCCGAGCTGTACGGGGCGCCGTTCCAGGCCTACTTCTCCAGCGACGGTGAACCCGGCTCCCAGGCCCAGGTCGACGGGCCGTTGCTGGACAGCCTGCGGCGGGACCGGGCCATCACGCAGATCACGCTGGGCGCCTTCGTGTCGGTCAACGTCAACGGCCGGCACGTCCGGACGGTGGCGATGACCCCGGTCCGCGGGGCTCCGCTGCTGTCGGCGGTGGACGGCCGCCTGCCCCAGGGTGACCGGGACATCATGCTCGGGGTGGCCACCATGCGGGCCATCGGTGCCCGGCTGGGCGGGACGGTCCGGGTGCGGGTGTCCGACCCGGCCGGCGTGGCCCACGAGACCAGCTTCCGGGTCATCGGCCGGGCCTCGCTGAACGCCGGCACCGGCGGCCTCGGCCAGGGAGCGGTGATGACCACCACCGGCTTCACCAGCGCCCAGTGCCCGCCCGGATCGGGCCAGGCCGCCTGCCAGCGGGCGGTCAACCGCGGCCTGGCCCGCGTGGTGCTGGTCCGGGCCGCTTCCGGCCCGGCCGGGAGCGCGGCCCTGGCCCGGCACATCGGCCAGTACCGCAGCCTCACCTACCAGCCCGCCGAGCCCACCGTCCTGATCAATTTCGGCCAGTCGGTCAACTTCCCGCCGCTGTTCGGGGCGGCCCTGTCGTTGTTCGGCACCGCGACGCTGCTGCACCTGCTCCTGGTCAGCGTGGCCCGGCGCCGGACCGAGACCGGGCTGCTGAAGGTGCTGGGCTTCGTCCGCCGCCAGGTCGCCGCCGCCGTCTGCTGGCAGGCCACGACGATCGCCCTGGCCGGTATCGCGGTCGGCGTCCCCACCGGAATGGCACTCGGCAGGCTGCTATGGCGGGTTTTCGCCACCAACTTCGGCGTCGTCCCGGTGGCGGTGGTCTCACCTCTGCTGGTCGGCCTGCTGGCCGCCGGAGTCGTGCTCGCCGCCAACGTGCTCGCCGTCGTTCCGGCCCTGCTGGCGGCCCGCGTTCAGCCCAGCCGGCTGCTCAGAAACGAGTAGGGACCAAGACCGGAGGCGCCTCGCGGCCACTGCTCGGGACGCACCCGAGCGGCCGGTACACCCAACCTGCCGCCGCCCCCGCTCCGGAGCCCGCCGTCGCAGCCCAAGCCCTCCCGCACCACCACGCTTACTCGCACCTCCACGCCACCCGCACCTTCGCACCTTCGCACCTTCGCACCCCGCACCCCGCACCCCGCACCCCGCACCCGCTAGTGTGAGAAAACCTTTTCCGGACGACGGAGGAACGAGAAACGATGGAGTACCGGCTGCTCGGCAGCAGCGGAACGGCCGTGTCGGCCCTGGCCCTGGGCGCGCTCACCTTCGGGAAGGAGACCGACGAGGCGGGCTCGTTCGCCCAGCTCGACCGGTTCACCGAGGTCGGCGGGACCCTGATCGACACCGCCGACGTGTACGTGGACGGGCGGTCCGAGGAGATCATCGGCCGCTGGCTGCAGGCCCGGCCCGGGGTCCGGGACTCGGTGGTCATCGCGACCAAGGGGCGGTTCCCCACCAACGACAGCCCGAACGGCCACGGCCTGTCCCGCCAGCACCTGAACGTGGCCCTGCACGCGTCGCTGCGGCGGCTGCAGGTTGACACCATCGACCTGTACCAGCTGCACGGCTGGGACCCGCTGACCAGGATCGAAGAGACGCTCCGCTTCCTGGACGACGCGGTCCGGGCCGGGAAGATCAACTACGTCGGCCTGTCCAACTTCACCGGCTGGCAGATCCAGAAGTACGTCGACCTGGCCGAACTGCACAACCTGTCGTCCCGGCCGGTCAGCGTCCAGCCGCAGTACAACCTGCTGGCCCGGGCCATCGAGTGGGAGGTGGTCCCGGCCAGCCAGGAAGCCGGGCTGGGCCTGCTGCCGTGGTCCCCGCTGGCCAGCGGCTGGCTGACCGGCAAGTACCACCGGGACGAGGCGCCCGCGGCCGGCACCCGGCTGAACGAGGAGCCCGACGAGGGCATGAAGATCTGGAACGAGCGCGGACACCTGGAACGCAACTGGCAGGTGCTGGACGTGGTGCGCAAGCTGGCCGAGCAGCGCGGCAGCTCGCTGAGCCAGGTGGCCATCGCCTGGGTGCTGGGGCGGCCCGCGGTGTCCTCGGTCATCCTCGGCGCTCGCACCCTGGACCAGCTGAACGACAACCTGGCCGCGGCCGACCAGCCGCTCGGCGAGGACGAGCTCCGGCTGCTGGACGAGGTCAGCCAGCCCGACACGCCCGACTACCCCTACGGCGTGAAGGGCCAGGCCCAGCGCAGCCGCCGCCTCGGGGGCGGCCGGTTCTGACCGATTCGGTCCCGGACGTGAACTGGCCCGCTGATCCCCTCGGGGACAGCGGGCCAGCCTGACACCAGGACCGCGTCAGTCGGTGGTCTGGTCCTCGACCTTGGCGTCGGGCGCATTGGTCTGTACGGACTTGATCCCGTTGAGCGCGGCCGCTTTGCTCTCGTAGGTCTCGCTGGTTGCGATGATCTGGCCGTTGCTCGCGTGCAGGTTGAAGTGGAACTTCCCACTGGAACCCTTCTTGAGCACAAACTTGCCAGCCATGTTGTGTCTCCCTCCGTGAGTAGCTACGTCGTTGAAGCCAGGCGTAACGTTCCCGGGCCAGCGGAGATGACACCCCGGACCGGGCCGGTTCCGGGCGAAAGGGTCAGGACCCGGCCGCGGACAGCTGTTTGCGCACCTCAGCCGCGACCCGTGACCCTTCGGCCCGGCCGGCCACCTGCGGGGTGACCGCCTTCATCACCGGCCCCATCGCGGACATGCCGGACGCCCCGGCGGCGGCGATGGCCGCGGCGACCAGGTCGCCCAGTTCGGCGTCGCTGAGCTGGGCGGGCAGGTAGCCGGCCAGCACCTCACCCTCGGCCTGCTCGGCCGCGGCCTGTTCGCCCCGGCCTGCCGAGCCGAACGCCTCGGCCGCCTCCCGGCGTTTCTTGGCCTCGCGGGTCAGCACCTTCATCACCTCGTCGTCGGACAGCTCGCGGGCGGAGTGCCCGGCCACTTCCTCGTTGGTGATGGCGGTCAGCGCGCTCCGCAGCGTCCGCGTCCGGACCTGATCGCGGGCCCGCATCGCCGCGGTCAGATCGGTCCGCAGCCGTTCCTTTAGTTCAGCCATGAAAACCATCCTCCCTGACATGGCACCATGGGTGGGTGCAAGCCCGACTCATCCTTCCCGCAGGCGCCGCCCTGGCCGGCGCCGGTGCCCTGGCCTACGCCTCGCTGGTGGAGCGCAATGCGTTCGCCCTGCGACAGGGCGAGGTCCCGGTCCTGGCCCCGGGCACCGCGCCCATCCGCGTCCTGCACATTTCCGACGTGCACCTGACGCCCGGGCGTAAGCGCCTGATGTCCTGGCTGGCCGACCTGGACCAGCTGGAGCCGGACCTGGTGGTGAACACCGGCGACTCGATCGCCCACCCCGAGTCGATCCGTCCCCTGATGGACAGCCTGGGCCCGCTGCTCGACCGGCCGGGTGTCTTCGTGTACGGCTCCAACGACCTGTACCGGCCCACGCCCAAGAATCCGGCCCGGTACCTGTGGGAGACCAGTTCCAAG
>DASXJM010000327.1:0-4090 GCA_036497405.1 Streptosporangiaceae bacterium
GAGGCCAACAGCTGCGGCTTCACCGAAGCGGTGCGCGGCGTGCTGTCCCACCACATGGTGATCCGGGGCGGCAAGATCGCCAACTACCACCCGTACCCGCCGACCCCATGGAACGCCAGCGTGCGCGACAGCTACGGCACGCCCGGCCCGTACGAGGACGCGGTGCAGAACACGCCGATCTTCGAGGAGAACACACCCGAGAACTTCAAGGGGATCGACATCATGCGCGCGGTCCGCAGCTTCGACCCGTGCCTGCCCTGCGGCGTGCACATGTACCTCGGCAACGGCAAGACGCTGGACAAGGTGCACTCGCCGATGTCGGTGACGCTGTCCACATGACCCGGGTGCAACAGGTCGGCGACCAGATCGAGGAACTGCTGGCCGCGCTGACCGCGAGAGGACAGGGCCCGGCCGCCGAAGAACTGGTGCGCCTGCTGGTCGGGCTCTACGGAGACGGCCTGGCGCACATCATGGCGGCCATCGCCGATGACGGTGAGGACGGGGCGGCCGAAACGGACCGCGCCGCCCTGGGCGCGGTGCTGGACCGGCTGACCAGCGACCCGCTGGTGGAGAGCCTGCTGCTGTTGCACGGGCTGCACCCGCTGGACGTGGACACCCGGATCCAGCGCGCCCTGGACCGGGTCCGGCCCTACCTGGGCTCGCACGCGGGCGGGGTCGAGTACATCGGCGTCAGCGACGGCGTGGCCCGGCTCAAGCTGGAGGGCAACTGCGACGGCTGCCCGTCGTCGACCGTCACCGTCCAGCTGGCCATCGAGGGCGCCGTGCAGGACGCGGCCCCCGAGGTGAGCCAGGTCCTGGTCGAGGGCGTGACCGAGCCATCGGGTCCGCCCGAGCCCGTGCTGCTCCAGATCGGGACCCGGCCCGGTCTGGACGTGCCCGCGGCCGCGGACGGCGGCTGGGTCTCGCTGGGCGAGATCGGGCCGCCCAGCGCGCGGCCGGTCAGCGTGGAGGCGGCCGGGCTGCCGCTGGTGCTGTGCTCGGTGCGCGGGACGCTGTACGCCTACCGGGACGGATGCGCGGCCTGCGGTTCCGGCCTGGGCGAGGGCCGGCTCGAGCGCGAGGTGCTGACCTGCTCGTGCGGCGCGGCCTACGACGTCAGCCGGGCGGGCCGCGGGCTGAGCGACGCCGCCCTGCACCTGAACCCGCTTCCACTGGTCACCGACAGCCAGGGCATCAGGGTGGCGGTGCCCGCGGCGGTCCGGTCATGACCGGACGCGGCGGCCTCGGCCGCTTCGTGCCCGGGGCGCCCGCCGCTCCCCCACCGGCCCCGGTGCCCGCCGGGCCAGCTACTGGGCCAGTTGCTGGCCGGGCGCCGTTGCCGTCCGATCCGCCCGTGCCCGCGTCCTTCGCGGCCACCGAGGCGGCGCAGGAGAAGTGCGAGATGTGCGCGGAGGTGGTCCCGGCCGACCACGCGCACGTGGCCGACCTGGAGAACTCCTCTCTGCTGTGCGCCTGCCGCGCCTGTTACCTGCTGTTCACCCAGGCCCAGGCGGGACGGGGCCGGTACCGGGCCATACCGGACCGGTACCTGGCCGACCACGAGCACCCGCTGGCCCCCGGCGAGTGGGATGAACTGGAGATCCCGGTCGGGCTGGCCTTCTTCCTGCGCAGCTCGGCCCGGGACGAGGTGGCGGCGTTCTACCCCAGCCCGGCCGGGGCCACCGAGTGCCGGCTCGACCTGGCCGCCTGGGCCCGGCTGACGGCCGGGCACCCGCTGCTGACGGCCATGGAATCCGACGTGGAGGCAATTCTGATCGCCAAGGGCGACGACGGCATCGAGCATTTCCTGGTCCCCATCGACGCCTGTTACGAGCTGGCGGGCCGGATGCGACTGACCTGGCGGGGCTTTGACGGCGGCCAGGAGGCCCGGGACAGCATCGGTGAGTTCCTGGGCACAGTCAGGACCCGGGCCAGGCAACTGGCCCCGGAGGCCTGAGGTGGCCGACCTGACCTTCGACTGCATTGGCGCGCAGGCGGAGCGGTACGCGGTCCTGCCGACGATCTCCCTGGCCCTGCGGATCAGCGAAACCAGCGGCCAGCGGATCGACACCATCGCGCTGCGCTGCCAGATCCGGATCGAGCCGTCGCGGCGGCGCTACACCCCAGACGAGGAAGAACGGCTGCGCGACCTGTTCGGCGAGACCACCCGCTGGGCCGACACGCTCAAGCCGATGCAGTTCACCAACGTGTCCACCATGGTCACCAGCTTCACCGGCAGCACCGAGATCCAGCTGCCGGTCAACTTCAGCTACGACCTGGAGATCGGCTCGGGCCGCTACTTCGCCAGCCTGGAGTCCGGCGACATCCCGCTGCTGCTGCTGTTCAGCGGCACGATCTTCTCGGTGGTGGACGGGCGGATGCAGGTCCAGCAGGTGCCGTGGAGCAAGGAGGCCAGCTGCCGGCTCCCGGTCAGCGTGTGGCGGGAGGCGGTCGACGTGCACTTCCCGAACGTGGCCTGGATCACCATGAGCCGGGGCACGCTCAGCGGCCTGGAGCGGTTCAAGACCGAGCGGGCCCTGCCGACCTGGGACGCCACCGTGAACGCCCTGCTCAGCGAGGCCGCCGATCGTTCGGACCAGCCGTGACGCTCAGCTCGGCGCACGCCGCCCAGGCCCGCGAGGTGGCCGACGCCATCCTGTACGAGGGCTACCTGCTGTACCCGTACCGGCAGTCGTCGCGCAAGAACCAGGCCCGGTTCCAGTTCGGCGTGCTGATGCCGCCCGCCTACGCGGCCGTGGACGACTGCGAGCCGTCGGCGTCCCAGACCGAGTGCCTGGCCGAGGCGGGCGACGACGCCCGGGTGCAGATCCTGGTCCGGTTCCTGCACGTCCAGCAGCGGACCGTGCAGCAGGCGCCCGCGCACCCGGCCGGTCAGCCCCGGGACGCCACCGGGTGGGCCGAGGTGCCGTCGCTGACCGTGGGCGGCAGCGAGTACACCCGGTTCACCGAGGCCACTGAGCGCGAGGCCGAGGCCGAGCTGACCGTGGCCGACCTGGGCGGGGACGGGGTGACCCGGCCGTTCCACATCGACGGCGGCTCGTCGGTCGAGGAACTGGCCGACCCCGGCGGCACGCTGGCCGGGCGCCTGGTCCACCGCTGGGACACCCTGGACGGCGCGCTGCGGATCCAGGCCGAGCGGGTGGCCGGCCCGTACCAGGCCCTCCGGCTGCGTTTGCGGGTCGAGAACCACACGGCGCCGGGCCTGGCCCTGGGCCACCGGGAAGATGGCCTGCGCTACGCCCTGGTCGCGGCGCACGCGCTGATCGGGCTGCCGGGCGGGTCGTTCATCTCCATGACCGACCACCCCGAGTGGGCCACCGGCGCGGTCGCGGCCTGCCACAACCAGGGCACCTGGCCGGTCCTGGCCGGCCCGGAGGACTGCCGGGACCTGATGCTGTCCTCGCCGGTCATCCTCTACGACCACCCGCAGATCGCCCCCGAGAGCGCGGGCGACCTGTTCGACGCGACCGAGATCGACGAGATCCTGACCCTGCGCACCCTGGCCCTGACCGATGAGGAGAAGCGTGAGGCCCGGGCCACCGACCCCCGCGCCGCCGACCTCATCGACCGGCTGGACGGCCTGCCGCCGGAAATGATGGAGAAGCTGCACGGGGCGATCCGCTACCTGGAGCCGGGCGCGGGCCCGGTCAGCCGGTCCGATACGGAGCCCGGCGGCCGGGCTCAGGCGGCGGGGCCGGCTCGGGCGGCGGGGCCGTTCCCGGCCGCCCCGGCCCTGGACGACCAGGTGCCGGTGTTCCACACCCCGGACGTGCCCTGGTGGGACCCGGGCGCCGACACCTCGGTCTCCCCCGAAACCGACCAGGTCCTGATCGCCGGAATCCCGGTCGCCCGCGGCAGCAAGGTCCGCATGCGCCCCGGCGTTCGCCGTGCCGACGCCCAGGACCTGTTCCTGATCGGCCGGGAAGCCCAGGTCGAAGCCATCCTCCAGGACGTCGACGGCCAGGTCCACGTGGCCGTCACCCCGGTCGAGGACCCCATGGCCGACCTGCAGCGGGCCCAGGGCCGCTTCCTCTACTTCGCCCCGGACGAACTCGAACCCCTCGGGGAG
>DASXJM010000328.1:0-9648 GCA_036497405.1 Streptosporangiaceae bacterium
CTCGCGGCCGGCCGATCCGGATCCGGCCGTAGCGGCCCGGGCGCCGGCCGCCCGGCCGTCACTGCTGCGCTGTGCTGGTCCCTGGTCCTTGGCCCGGCGCCGTAGCGGCCCGGAGGCCACGAACAGGACCACGGCCAGCCCGGCCACGGCGATGCCCGCCCAGACCTGCGCGGAGAACACGAAGCCCTTGGCGAAATCGCCGATGGCGACGCCCATCTTCCAGATCATCTTGATCGCGCCGGTCAGGTAGGCGGCCAGCGGCAGCAGCGACCACGCCGCCCAGCGCAGGCCCGAGCCCAGCCCGCGCCGTCGCATCACCAGGTAGCTCAGCACCAGGCCGAGCCCGGTCAGTCCGGCGCACAACGGCAGCCAGGCGATGTTGTCGTAATTGGACATGGGCGGCACCTCCCCGCGGTCTATCTCGAAGTCTAGGCGGTGTTTGGCGTGCGGTCCCGGGGGCTAGCCCCCGGGGTGCGCCCGGGGCCAGCCGCCCGGACGGCGATCCCCCGGGGCCCGGCGGTCAGGTCGAGCAGCGACGGCACCACGATCCGGCCTGGGGCGGGTGGCAGGGGCAGCACCGAGGGCACGGCGATGACCCGGCAGCCGGCCGCGGTGGCCGAGGCCACCCCGTTGGGCGAGTCCTCCAGGGCGAAGCAGTCGCCGGGGGGCACGCCGGTCAGCCTGGCGGCCAGCAGGTAGGGCTCGGGATCGGGCTTGGTCGCGGTGACGTCCTGGCCGCTGACCAGCGCGTCGAAGGTCATCCCGGTGCTGGCCAGCACGGCCTCCATGAAACCGCGCTGCGACGAGGTCACCAGGGCCCGCGGCAGGCCGGCCGCGGCCACTTCGGCCAGCAGCTCACGCGCACCCGGGCGGACCGGCACGCCACCGCGCCGGACGCGGTCGGTGATGTGGGCCATGACCCACTCCCCGACCAGCTCCGGCGGGGCGGGCCGCGGGGCCTTGGCCAGCAGGGTGCGCACGGTCAGGGCCAGGCTGCCGCCGACCAGCGCGGCCTGGTCGGCGGCGTCCCAGTGGCCGCCGAGCCGGGCCATCACGGCCGTCTCGGCCTCGAGCCACAGCGGCTCGGAGTCGATCAGCAGCCCGTCCATGTCGAACAGGACCGCCACCGCGGGCTGGCTCATACGCTGAAGTACTTGGCCTCGGGGTGGTGCACCACGATGGCGTCGGTGGACTGCTCGGGATGCAGCTGCATCTCCTCGGACAGCTCCACGCCGATCCGGGACGGCTCGAGCAGCCGGACCACCTTGGCCCGGTCCGCCAGGTCGGGGCAGGCCGGGTAGCCGAAGGAATAGCGCGCGCCGCGGTAGTCCACCTGGAAGAAGCCGTCCAGGTCGGCCGGGTCGGCGCCGCCGATGCCCAGCTCGCGGCGGACCCGGGTGTGCCAGTACTCGGCCAGCGCCTCGGTCAGCTGGACCGACAGGCCGTGCAGCTCCAGGTAGTCCCGGTAGGCGTTCTTGGCGAACAGCTCGGCGGTGGCCTCGGAGATCTTCTGGCCCATGGTGGCGAGCTGGAAGGCGACCACGTCGGTCTGGCCCGAGTCCGCGGACTTGAAGAAGTCGGCCAGGCACAGCCGCCGGTCACGCCGCTGCCGGGGGAAGCTGAACCGCTCCCGCTCGGCGCCCTCGCCGTCCAGCACGATCAGGTCGTTGCCGGAGCTCACGCACCGGAAGTACCCGTAGACCACGGCCGCCTCGAGCAGGCCCTCGGTCTGGGCCCGTTCCAGCCACATGCGCAGCCGCGGCCGGCCCTCGGTCTCGACCAGCTCCTCGTAGCTGACGCCGCCGTGACCACGGCCCGGCTTGAGCCCCCACTGGCCCATGAACAACGCCCGCTCGTCCAGGTAGGCCGCATAGTCCGCCAGCGGCACGCCCTTGATCACGTCGGTCCCGAAGAACGGCACGGCCGGGACCTCGACCTGGGTCGAGACATCCGAGCGGGCGGCGCCGGCCTGCTCCGCGTCCTGGTCGCCGGCCTCCTGGGCCGGGGTCGCGGCCCGCACTCGCCGGGTCCGCGGCGCGGGCAGCGCGGCGCCGGGGTCGCCGCGCTTGACGGCCATCGCCGCGTCCATCAGCCGCAGGCCCTCGAACGCGTCCCGGGCGTACCGGACCTCGCCCTCGAACAGCGCGCCGAGGTCCTGCTCGACGTAGGCGCGGGTCAGCGCGGCGCCGCCGAGCAGCACCGGCCAGCGGCGGGCCAGGCCGCGGGAGTTCAGCTCGGCCAGGTTGTCGCGCATGACCACGGTCGACTTGACCAGCAGGCCCGACATGCCGATGACGTCCGCGTCGCTCTCCTCGGCGGCGGCCACGATGGACGAGATCGGCTGCTTGATGCCGATGTTGATGACCTCGTAGCCGTTGTTGGACAAGATGATGTCGACCAGGTTCTTGCCGATGTCGTGCACGTCGCCCTTGACCGTGGCCAGCACGATCTTGCCCTTGCCGTCGTCGCCGGTCCGCTCCATGTGCGGCTCGAGGTAGCCGACCGCGCCCTTCATCACCTCGGCCGACGCCAGCACGAACGGCAGCTGCATCTGTCCCGAGCCGAACAGCTCGCCGACCGTCTTCATGCCGTCCAGCAGCACGTCGTTGACGATCTCCAGGGCGGGCCGCTGGGCCAGGCCCTCGTCGAGGTCGGCCTCCAGCCCCTTGCGCTCGCCGTCGATGATGCGGCGCTTGAGCCGTTCCCACAGCGGCAGCCGGGCCAGCTCGGCGGCGCGGGACTCCTTGATCGCGGCCGCGTCCACGCCCTCGAACAGCTCCAGCAGCTTGGCCAGCGGGTCGTAGCCCTCCCGGCGCCGGTCGTAGACCAGGTCCAGCGCGACCTGCCGCTGCTCGTCGGGGATCCGGTTGACCGGCATGATGCGGGAGGCGTGCACGATGGCCGAGTCCAGCCCGGCCCGGGTGCATTCGGCCAGGAACACCGAGTTCAGCACGGCCCGGGCCGCGGGCTTGAGGCCGAACGACACGTTGGACACGCCCAGCGTGGTCTGCACGTCGGGGTAGCGCCGCTTGAGCTCGGCGATGGCCTCGATGGTCTCGATCGCGTCCCGGCGGGTCTCCTCCTGGCCGGTGGCGATGGGGAAGGTCAGGGTGTCGACGATGATGTCGGACACCCGCATGCCCCAGTTCCCGGTCAGATCCTCGATCAGCCGGGTGGCCACCCGGACCTTCCAGTCCGCGGTGCGGGCCTGGCCCTCTTCGTCGATGGTGAGTGCGATGACCGCGGCCCCGTGCTCCTGGACCAGCGGCATCATCTTGGCGATCCGGGAGTCCGGGCCGTCGCCGTCCTCGTAGTTGACCGAGTTGACCACGGCCCGGCCGCCGAGCAGTTCCAGGCCGGCCTGGATGACCGGCGGCTCGGTGGAGTCCAGCACCAGCGGCAGGGTGGCCGCGGTGGCGAACCGGCCGACGATCTCCTTCATGTCGGCCGCGCCGTCCCGGCCCACGAAGTCCACGCACACGTCCAGCAGGTGGGCGCCGTCGCGGGTCTGGGCCCGGGCGATCTCCACGCACTCGTCGTACCGCTCGGCCGCCATGGCCTCACGGAAAGCCTTGGAGCCGTTGGCGTTGGTGCGCTCGCCGATGGCCAGGAACGTGGTGTCCTGCTGGAACGGCACGTGTGTGTAGAGCGAGGCGACCCCGGGCTCGGGGCGCGGCCTGCGCCGGGTCAGGTCGTGACCGCCGACCCGGTCGACCACGGCCGCGATGTGCTCGGGAGTGGTACCGCAGCAGCCGCCGACCAGGGACAGCCCGAACTCGGTGGTGAAGCGCTCGTGCGCGTCGGCCAGCTGGGTGGCGGTGAGCGGGTACCGGGCGCCGTTCGAGGTCAGCTCGGGCAGGCCCGCGTTGGGCATGCAGGACAGTGGCACCCGGGCGTGCGCGGCCAGGTAGCGCAGGTGCTCGCTCATCTCGGCCGGGCCGGTGGCGCAGTTCAGCCCGATGGCGTCGACGCCCAGCGGCTCCAGGGCGGTCAGCGCCGCCCCGATCTCGCTGCCGAGCAGCATGGTGCCGGTGGTCTCGATGGTGACGTGGCTGATCAGCATGGCGTCCGAGCCGGCTTCGGCGATGGCCCGCCGGGCCCCGATGATGGCCGCCTTGGTCTGCAGCAGGTCCTGGCAGGTCTCGACGATCAGCGCGTCGGCGCCGCCGTCCAGCAGGCCGGCCGCGTTCTGCTGGTAGGCGTCACGCAGGACCGCGAACGTGACGTGGCCGAGGGTCGGCAGCTTGGTGCCGGGCCCGATGGAGCCGAGGACCCAGCGGGGGCGGTCCGGCGTGGACCGCGCGTCGGCGGCCTCCCGGGCGATGCGGGCCCCGGCCTCGGACAGCTCGTAGATCCGGTCCGAGATGTCGTATTCACCGAGGTTGGCCCAGTTGGCGCCGAACGTGTTGGTGGTCACACAGTCGGCGCCGACCTCGAAGTAGGCGTCATGGACGGACCGGACGATGTCGGGCCGGGTCACGTTGAGGATCTCGTTACAGCCCTCGTGACCGTCGAAGTCGTCCAGGGTCGCGTCGCTGGCCTGCAGCATCGTTCCCATGGCCCCGTCGGCCACCACGACCCGGCTGGCCATCGCGGCTCGCAGCGAGTTCCGGCCGCCACTCTTTGCTGTTTCAGTCACAGGCGCGCTCATCGTCTTCAGTGTACGGATGTGGGGTGCTGCGTGAATGCAGGCACGATCTAAAAGACACCGGACGAAGCGGAAGAAATACCGCCCGCGGCCGGCGGGCCCAGCCGGCCGGCCCGGCGCGGCTTGTGGCTCGTGCTGCTGCCAGGGTCGCCGGCCACGTAGGCTGGGACCACTAGTCAGCACACGGTAGACCGGATTGGGAGGAGGGGGGAGCCATCGAGTTTGATCGGCTGGGAAAGCTCAACTCGCCCGTTGCCATAGCCGCCTTCGAAGGGTGGAATGACGCCGGGGAAGCCGCCAGTGGCGTGATCAGCCACCTGGGGATCGCGTGGCAGGCGACGCCGATCGCCGCGATCGAGCCCGATGAGTTCTACGACTTCCAGGTCACGCGGCCGGTGGTCGAGATCACCAACGGCCAGATCGAGCGGCTGGTGTGGCCGACCACCCGGCTCTCGGTGGCCCGGGCCCAGGTGCCGGAGGCGCCCGCGGACAGCACTGAGAACGCGGAGGCGGCCGCGGCCGCCGACGGCGGTGACGGCGAGGGCGAGGGTGGCGAGGACCGCCCGACCGGGACCGGGCTGGACAAGGACATCGTGCTCGTCCACGGGATCGAGCCGAACATGCGCTGGCGGGCGTTCACCAGCGAGCTGGTGCAGGGCCTGACCGAGCTGGGTGTGGAGAGCGTCATCCTGCTCGGCGCCCTGCTGGCCGACGCGCCGCACACGCGGCCGGTGCCGGTGTCGATCGGCGCCTCGGACCCCAAGCTGTCGGCCAACGTCAACGCGCCGTTCTCGGACTACAAGGGACCGACCGGCATCCTGGGCGTGGTCCAGTACCAGCTGGCCCAGGCCGGCATCCCGGCGGTGTCGCTGTGGGCGTCGGTGCCGCACTACGTGGCCACCCCGCCCAACCCCAAGGCCACGCTGGCCCTGCTGCGCGGGGTGGAGGACATCCTGGACGCGCCGCTGCCCCTGGCCGACCTGGCCGAGGAGGCGCGGGCCTGGGAGCGCGGGGTTGACGAGCTGGCCCAGCAGGACTCCGAGGTGGCCGAGTACGTCCGCACCCTGGAAGAGGCCAAGGACGCCACCGACCTGCCCCAGGCCAGCGGGGACGCGATCGCCCGCGAATTCGAGCGGTACCTGCGCCGTCGCGGCCGCCGGGGCGAACCAGGCGGGCTCTGAGCCGGCCCGGTAAGCCCAGGCACAGACCTTCGATATAAAACCGGGGCGCCCGCTCGTGCGGACGCCCCGGTTTCCTGTATCGGTCAGTGCAGTCGGACTCTGGGGTCGAGGACCGCGTAGAGCGCGTCGACCACGATGTTCGCCGCCACCACCGCGGCCGCGGCCACGATGACGACGCCGATGACCACCGGCAGGTCCTGCTGGTTGATGGCCTGCACGGCGGTGAAGCCCAGCCCCGGCATGCCGAACACCTGCTCGGTGATGATGGCCCCGCCCAGCAGCACACCGACGTCGATGCCGTACTGGGTGACGACCGGGGTCAGCGCGGCCCGCAGCGCGTGCCGGAAGATGACGCGCCGTTCCGGCATGCCCTTGGCCCGGGCGGTCCGGATGTAGTCCTCCCCCATCACGTCCAGCATGGAGCCGCGGGTGAGCCGGGTGTAGGTGGCCGCCGACACCAGGGCCAGCGTGATCCAGGGCAGGATCAGGCCACGGAACCAGCCCCACGGGTTGGCCGTGAGCGACGTGTACCCCGAACCGGGGAAGGCGTGGATGCCGTGGATGGTCAGCTCGTAGTACAGCAGCAGCAACAGCAGCAGCCCGAGCACGAACGTGGGCATCGAGTAGAAGATCAGGGCCAGCAGCGTGAACGTGCGGTCCATCAGGGACCGGGCCCGGACCGCCGACAGCACACCGCTCAGCACACCCAGAATGATCCACAGGATGGCCGAGCCGATGACCAGCGACAGCGTGATCGGGAACGCGCTGGCGATGACCGAGTTGACCGACTGCTGGTGGTAGAACGAGTAACCCAGGTTGCCGTGCAGCAGCTGCCACAGGAAGTGGCCGTACTGGACGTAGATCGGCCGGTCCAGCAGCAACCGGTGCTTGACCTCGGCCACGACCTGGGGGGTGGCCGCCTTGCCGGCCAGGGTACGGGCCACCGAACTCGGGCCCGGACCGATATAGAAGATGAGATAGACGCCGACTGTCACCAGCCACATGACCAGGACACCCTGGAGGATGCGGCGTATCAGAAACCGTGCCACAGGGAACTCCTAGACGAAGAGCTGGTCGCCGCGCGGGTCGAACGCGTCGCGGACGCCATCACCGAAGATGTTGAAGGCCAGCGTGGTGATCAGCAGAGCGGCACTGGGGAACACCAGGTACCACCAGGCCCCGTACTGGTACACCTGCTGGGCCGCACTGATCATCTGGCCCCAGTCCGCGGTGGGAGCGGGGATGCCGACGCCGAGGAAGGAAAGCGACGCCTCGGTCACGATCGACAGTGGGATCAGCAGGGTGGCGTAGACGATGATCGGCGCCATCACGTTGGGCAGGATATCGACGAACATGATCCGCCACGGCCCCGCGCCCAGCGCCCGGGCCGCCTCGACGAACTCACGTTCCTTGATCGACAGCACCTGGCCGCGGACGATCCGGCCGACCGAGGCCCAGCCGAAGAAGCCGATGACGATGATGACCACGGTCAGCCCGGCCCCGATCACCGTGACCAGCGAGATGGCGAACAGCAGGAACGGGATGGCCAGCAGCCAGTCCATGAACCGGGCCAGGATCGTGTCGGTGGCGCCGCCGAAGTAACCGGCGATCAGGCCGACCACCGCCCCGACGGCCACGGTGAGCGCGGTGGCCAGCACCCCGACGATGAGCGAGATGCGGGCCCCGTAGGCGATCCGGACCATGATGTCGCGGCCCTGGTCGTCGGTGCCGAGCAGGAAGGTTCCGTTGGGGCCCTTGGGCTGGCCGATCGCGCTCAGGCCGATGGCCTGGAACTCCTGGTTGGGGCCGTGGCCGACCACGGCCGCGATGACCGGCGCCAAGATCGCGACCAGCACGATGATGACGATCACGCCGAGCGAGATCATCGAGGCCCGGTCGCGCAGCAGCCGCTCCATGCCGAGCCGCCAGGGGCTGCGGCCTTCGATCTTGCGGGCGGCTGAGCCCTCGCTGGCGCCGGCCGGTGGCTCGGTCGGCGGCGGCTCTACGGAGGCGAGGCTCTGGCTCATGCTTCCTCCTTCGCTTCCGCGGTGAGCGCTTCGGGCAGGCTGACCTGGCCGCCGGCCAGGACCCCGGTCTCGACGATCCGGTCCTCGGCGCTGATGGTGGGCTTGGCCAGCGCGATGTCTTCGCCGTCCTCGACGGGGAAGTGACACTTGGTCAGGTGTTCCGGGCCGTCACCGAGGCGGGGTATCAGCTCGGGCTCGGTGTCCACACAGGTGGGAGCGGCCTTGGGGCAGCGCGGGTGGAACCGGCAGCCGGACGGCGGGGCCACCGGCGAGGGCACGTCGCCGACCAGGATGATCCGGTCCCGCTCGGCGGCCTGATCCGGGTTGGGCACCGGCACCGCGGACAGCAGGGCGTCGGTGTACGGGTGCCGGGGGTGGTGCCAGAGCTCGCTGGTGGGGGCGGATTCGGAGATCTGCCCCAGGTACATGACCGACACGCGGTCGCTCACGTGCCGGACCACCGACAGGTCGTGGGCGATGAACAGGTAGGTCAGGCCGAACTCCTTCTGCAGGTCGGCCAGCAGGTTGATGATCTGGGCCTGGATCGACACGTCCAGGGCCGACACCGGCTCGTCGCAGATGACCAGCTTGGGCCGGAAGGCCAGGGCCCGGGCCACCCCGATGCGCTGGCGCTGGCCGCCGGAGAACTCGGCCGGGAACCGGTTGTAGTGCTCGGGGTTGAGCCCGACCAGCTCCATGACCTCCTGGACCCGCTTCTTGCGGTCCGCTCCGTCGGCGATGCCGTGAATGGCGAAGGGGTCCCCGATGATCGACCCGACCCGGCGGCGCGGGTTCAGCGAGCCGTAGGGGTCCTGGAAAATCATTTGCATGTCACGCCGGTAGGGGCGCATCCTGCGTCGGGAGAGATTACTGATGTCGTGACCGTCGAAGACGATCTTCCCGGAGGTGATGTCGTACAGCCGCATGATGCACCGGGCCAGGGTGGACTTGCCGCAGCCGGTCTCGCCCACCAGCCCCAGGGTCTGCCCGCGGCGGACCTCCAGGCTGACGTTCTCCACCGCGTGCACGTAGTCACGCTGGCGGCTGAACAGCGAGGTCGAGCTGACTGGGAAGTACTTGACCAGATTCTCCACCCGGAGCAGGACGTCACCGTCGGGCTCGGCGGAATCGCGGGCCATCGTGGCCTCGCTGGACTGACTGCTCATGCTTCCCCTCCGGCCGGGTCACCGGCCACCGCCCCCGCCGGGGTGGGCAGGGCGTGCCCGATGACATCTTTACGCCGTTCGTTACGGGCCGACAGATCGTGTGGCAGCCAGCACGCGGACAGGTGGGTGACGTCGCCGTCGACCGGCCCGAGCTCGGGCGTTTCGGTCTTGCAGCGGTCGAACACGTATGGGCACCGGGGATGGAACGGGCACCCGGACGGCAGGGTGATCAGGCTGGGCGGCTGACCCGCGATGGGAATCAGCCGTTCCCGTTCGTCACCGTAGGCCGGCAGCGATTCCAGCAGGCCCTCGGTGTACGGGTGGTGCGGCTTGTAGAAGATCGTCCGCCGGTCGCCGCGCTCCATGACCGCGCCCGCGTACATGACGATCACTTCGTCGGCCATATCGGCGATCACGCCGAGGTCGTGAGTGATCATGATGATCGCGGTCCCGAACTCCTCCTGCAGGGTCTTCATGACCTGGAGGACCTGGGCCTGAACGGTCACGTCAAGCGCGGTGGTGGGCTCGTCGGCAATGAGCAGTTCCGGGTTCAGCGCCATGGCCATGGCGATCATCGCCCGCTGCCGCATACCGCCGGAGAACTGGTGCGGATAGTCGTCGACGCG
>DASXJM010000329.1:0-11482 GCA_036497405.1 Streptosporangiaceae bacterium
GTGGCTCCCGGGAACGGCTATACCCACGTGGTCATCGGGACCGGCCGCCTGGCGGCGCTGTCCGGCCAGGTGGCACTGGACGCCGACGGCCAGGTGGTGGGCGTCGGCGATCCCGCCGCCCAAGCTGGCCAGGTGTTCGAGAACCTGCGGCTGTGCCTGGCCGCGGCCGGGGCGACCTTCGAGCATGTGGTCAAGCTGACCTTCTACGTCACCGATGTCGGCCACTTGCCGGCCATCCGGATCGCTCGCGACCAGCACGTCAACGTCGAGCGCCCGCCCGCCAGCACCGCCGTCCAGGTGGCTGCCCTGGTCCGCCCAGAGTTCCTGCTGGAAGTAGAGGCCCTCGCCCTGCTCCCCGACTAACCGTCGGCGGTCGCCTTCGACCACCGATTTTGTGGGCAAACTGTCGCCAGAGCGCGGCCCCACCCGCCACACCCACCTCATCCAGTACAAGATCCATCCCCCGGCAGCACCTGCAGCCATATCCACTGCAACCGCTGCCCGGCAATTGATCACCCCGCACCAGACCCAGCCCCGCCATCCAGGCCCCACCACCAAGATCGACTCAAGCCAAACGGCATTGCGTCATAGCAGCAGAAATGCCACTTCTCGATGGTCAGCCCGAACCCTTACCTCGCGCCCCATACATCCCTTGGACCCCCTTCGCCACATGAGCTCACGCGGCCGCCGGGTCCCAGAAATTCCTGTCGGGCTGCATATTGGCTGTTCGGCCGGGCAGAACGGTGGGCCTCAGGCACGTTCACCAGTGGAACTGGAGGATTCGCGCAGTGACGGGAACTCAAGGGACCAAGACCACCGCCGTGCACCGCGAGGAGTGGCTGGACGCGGGTGCCTGCCGCACCGAGGACCCTGAGCTTTTCTTTCCCATCACGGCCAGCGGGCCGTCCGCTCGGCAGATCGACGCGGCCAAGGCCGTCTGCCACCGGTGCGGGGTTCAGGACCAGTGCCTGCACTACGCGCTGGAGAGCCATCAGAGCTACGGCGTCTGGGGCGGCACCAGCGAAGAGGAACGCGGCCACATGAGCCTGCCTCCCGCCGCCAGCTCCCGCGGTTCCGCCGAGCCGAGGCCCACCGAGACCAGGCCCACCGAGGCCAGGTCCGCCGACCAGCGGCCCGCCAGCCGCCGCCCGGCCAGCGCGCGGCGGCCCTCCCGCCGGATCAGGTCCGGGCGAGAGGGCCGCAGCGTGGGCTACCGCGCCTGACAGATCAGCGCAGCCCGGGTGTCACCTCACCCCTTGCTGATCCAGGTGTTGCTGAAGCTGCCACCGCTCAGTGCGGAGGTGCTGTCCGTCTGCCTGCCGGCGGCCGAGACCATGGTGATCGAGGTCGGATTGAAGGTGCTCAGCGTGGATCCGTTGGCCGTCGACCCGGTGTAGCTCACCTTGCCAAAGTCGGCCAGCGGGAGGGTCCCGCCGCTGGAGGTGCAGCACGGCGCCTCCGTGATGACCTCGGCCGACGAGCGCGGCGCGCCGGACAGGGACTTGGTCGTGGTGTACGTCCAGCCCTGCGTCGAGTCGGCGAGCTTCAGGGTGTAGCTGTTGGTCCCGGAGTAGGTCACCGATGCGCTGATCTTGTCGCCCGGCCGGACCGTGTGGTTGATCTCGTATGAGGGGTTGGGGTACATCTCGTACCAGGCGTAGTACTGCGCGGTGCGGCCGGAGCAGTCGACGTCAGTGCCGGTCTGCTCAACCGAATTGCTGTTGTAGCCGTCGAGACCAACCCAGAAGCTCGAGTACTGGCTTCCTGAGCTGCAGGTGCCGGTGGGCTCGGTCCAGCTGGACGCGACGCTGGTGAAGGTGCGGCCGGTGGCCGCGTAGCCTGACCAGTTCGTGCTCTGGCTGGAGGGGTTCCTGGTCCCGCTGGTTGCGGTTTTCGGCACGGTCAGGTGCCTCATGGCCCCACCAGGGTCGAGGTGGGCGCCAGTGGCGGTGGTCGGAGCCGAGGTGACGGCAGTCGTGGCGGAGTGGCCCGACGTGGCGGCGTAGGCGGGTGCCACCAGCGCGAAGCCCGCTATAGCGGTGCTCCCCGCGATGACCAGCGCACGCTTCCGGGCGCGATGACCCATGTGTCTCTCCGTTGCTCGAGCGTTCCTCTTGGGTTCGAGGTGAACGCGGTTCGGGTTTGATGCTGATACTTTCCGACCGAAACGAACACCAAAGCAACGTAAAGAAGAGTAAATATCAGTCAAAGATATTTAAACGTGATATCGCTTGCTAAAGGTTACTAAACCAGCTATGTATCGCGCGTGAATAGCGCTCGACAGCCCTGTGCGCTGGCGTACCGGACTCCGTTCATTGCCTGGTAATTACCTCGCGGACGACCTGCGGGGGCCGCTGATTCCGCTCCCGAATTACCCCAATTGTCCGTTTAGGCTCCGACATTTACCAACACCGAGAGTGAACCCTTGTCGTTACCGCCGGTGATGGCTGATTGGGCGCTCGGCCAAGCGCTTGGCCAGCTGGGCGTCAGCCACGATGTCCGCCTCCGAGGGGGCCAGCATGACCACGATGGTGGCCAGGAAGGTGAACACCGAAATGCCGAGCACCAGCGGCAGCAGAAAACTGGTCGCGGTGGCCCCGCTCCCGGCCGCACCCGCGGCGTACACCCCGGCCGAGGAACTGGCGAAGACGGTCATCGCGGCCATGCCGGTGTAGTGCATGCCGCTGACCGCCACTCCCATGAGCGCCGAAGCCCCCAGTGTGGCTCCGATGCCGCGCACCTTGAGCCCGGCGTACAGGGCGGCCGTGCCCGCGCCGATGGCGATGATCACGGACAGGGCGACCAGCAGCGCGTTGTAGTTCATCATGTCGGGGATGTTGATCGCTTCCATGCCCAGGTAGTGCATGCTGGCCACGCCCAGGCCGACGATGACCCCGCCGATCAGCAGCGGGGTCAGGGTCTGGCTCTTGCTGAAGCCCACGATGAACAGGCCGATCGCCACCACGGTCACCGCCACCAGCATGCTGACGATGGTGAGCGGGACGTTGTAGGTGATGGTCTGGCCGGGGATGGTGTAGCCGAGCATCGCGATGAAGTGCATGGCCCAGATCCCGGTGGCCCCGATGGCCACCGCTGCCAGCGCCAGCCACAGCGCCCGGTGACCGCCCGAGTAGACCCGGGCCCGGGTCAGGCAGCGCAGCCCGATGAAGGCGCCCAGGCACGACATGAGATAGCCCAGCGCCGGGTTGAGCAGGCCATACGTGAAATTTTCGACATGCACGGCAGGCATGGATGTTCCCCCCACAAGGTCATTTGCCTCGCGAAAGATAGCATGGCTTGTCCCGTTATGAGCAGCCAACGTAATACGCCCGCGGCCCGCTGATCAGCGGTGGTGGATGGCGGCCCGCCCCGCCTCTTGACGCCTCCGGCGCCGCGCCCTAGGGTCACGGCGGAGTGCTCAGAGCCGGACACTAACCGCCACAGTCGCCCACAGAGTCGCCCACCGGGCCTCGTGGCTCTCAACCAGCTCTGAGTCCTGGCAATCCGCTCAGGAAGGCATCCGTAATGGGCCCATCACGCAATATGATGGGTGACCGGCAGCCGGGCCTGAGGCGCCATCCGGCGGACTGTTCACAGTGAGAGGTCAGGTTACGGCAGGCGATGGGTAAGGCAAGCAAGGCCAAGCGGCAGGGCAGCAGTCGCCAGCAGCGGATCGCGGCGCAACGAGCGGCCGCCCGCCGGGCCGAGATCCGCAACCGGATCCTGATCGCCTCGGGCAGCGTGGTGGTGGTCGTCGCCATCGTGCTCGCCTTTGTGCTGGTCAAGGTCAACACCCACCACAAGGCCGCCACCTCATCGGCCAATGGGCCGGTCGGGACCGCGCTGGCCACCGTGGTCAAGGACACCACCACCGTCCCGGCCAGCACGCTGAACTCGGTCGGAGCCGGTAGCGGGGTGACCGGGCTGCCCAAGTCGATCAGCGGGGCCGCGCTGAAGTCGGGCGGCAAGCCGGAGCTGCTCTACATGGGCGCCGAGTACTGCCCGTTCTGCGCCGCCGAGCGCTGGGGCATGGTCGTGGCCCTGAGCCGGTTCGGCACGTTCAGGAACCTCAGCACCACTCACTCCGCCAGCGGAGACGAGTTCCCGAACACGTCCACCTGGACGTTCTACAAGTCCAGCTACACCAGCAGGTACCTGGCCTTCTCCTCGGTCGAGATGCAGACCAACAAGCTGGCCTCGGACGGTCAGAGCTACACCACGCTGCAGACTCCGACCGCGGCTCAGAACGCGCTGCTGAACAAGTACGACGCCCCGCCCTACGTGGCCTCGTCCAGCAAGGGCGCGATCCCGTTCATCGACATCGGGAACAAGTACATGATCAGCGGGTCCAGCTACAGCCCGCAGGTCCTGCAGGGCAAGACCTGGAGCCAGATCGCGACCGCGCTGAAGGACCCGTCCAGCCCGATCGCCAAGGCCATCGATGGCACCGCCAACTACATCACCGCCGCCATCTGCAAGGTGACCGGTAACCAGCCGGCCTCGGCCTGCACCCCGGCGGTCAAGAAGCTGGAGGCGAAGCTCTGATGGCGGCCAAACGGGGCGCGGCCGCCGCCAAGAGCCCAGCCAAGAGCGCAGTCAAGAGCCCAGCCAAGACCCCGGGCACGCCCGCCGCCAAGTCTCCGGCCAGGACCACCCCGGCCAAGGTCGCGGCTCCGGTCCGGGCCAAGAGCGGCGCCGACGCCGCCCGCCCGGTCAACGGGCCCGGCGCTCGCAAGGGCGCCACCCAGGTCCGGAACAAGCCCGCCCCTGTGTCTGCTCGGTCTGGATCGGCGCGGCCGGTCCGCGACGAGCTGGACGACGCGGCCCCGACCGAGTTCGAAGTGTCCGGGCCGCCCGCCTGGCTGCGCTGGACCACGTTCGTGCTGGCCCTGGCCGGCCTGGGCGTCTCGATCTACCTGACCTACGCCCACTACACCGAGTCCGCACTGGCCGGCTGCACCGAGACCACCGGCGTGGTCAACTGCGGCAAGGTGACCACCAGCGCCCAGTCGGTGGTGTTCGGTATCCCGGTCGCCGTGCTCGGGCTGGCGTTCTACGTCTTCCTGGCCGCGATCATGAGCCCGTGGGCCTGGCTGGCCCGCCGCCGTGAGATCGGCGTGCTCCGGCTGGCGTCGATGATCGTGGGCATCGGTTTCGTGCTCTACCTGCTGTACGCCGAGCTGTTCGACATCGGCAGCATCTGCCTGTACTGCACCAGCGTGCACGTGATCACCTTCGTGCTGTTCGTGCTGACCGGGCTGGCCGTCGCGGTCTGGGGCCTCAGTCCCCAGGTCCAGCAGCGCCAGCCGCTCCGGTAACCGCAGGTCGCACGCCGAACCTGACTGGTGGCTGAGTCCTGCCTGACAGCCACGTCAGCCGTTAACGCCCGATAACGCCATGTATGGCTACTGACGCGTTAATATTGAGGATCAGCAGGCGTCGCTCTGCGTAGTCGACATCTGCCACCTGCGTAATGGTCCTCGAGTTCGGCGTATGAGCCATCGGGAGGGCTCAGATGCGAATCCTGCCCGTCAGGGTGTTGTCCATAGCCGCACCGGTCGCCGTGGCCGTGCTGGCGATGACGGTCGCGGCCTGCGGCGGCAGCGGCGGCTCGTCGGGTGCCAGCCCGTCCGCCAGCGCCAGCGGCAGTGGTAGCGGAATGGCCAGCTCCGCGCCCAGTTCGCCCGCGGCCGCGCCCACGTCGGCCGCGCCGTCGGCGCCGTCCGGCAGCGGTTCCGCCGCCGACGCGTCCCAGATCAAGGCCAACTGGGTGGCCTTCTTCAACCCCAAGACCCCGGTGGCCAAGCGGGTCAGCCTGCTGCAGAACGGCTCGGCCTTCGCCTCCATCATCAAGGCCCAGGCCTCGTCGCCGCTGGCCTCCTCGGCCACCTCCAGCGTGACCGCGGTGACCGTGGAGTCGGCCACCCAGGCCAAGGTCACCTACTCGATCCTGGTCGGCGGGACCGCGGCGCTGAAGAACCAGCCCGGGGTGGCGGTCAAGCAGAGCGGCGTGTGGAAGGTCGGTGACCAGAGCTTCTGCGCCCTGCTGACCCTGGAGAACAACGGCAAGGCCCCGACCGCCTGTGCCGGTGCTGCAGGCTGAGGCGCCGGCCCGGGCGCGCCGGGGTGGCTCGTCGCTGGCCCTGGCCGTCCTGTGCACGCTGCTGTTCCTGACGTTCCTGGACAACACGATCGTCAGCGTGGCCCTGGGCAGCGTGCAGGACGACCTGCACGCGGGTGTCTCCGACCTGCAGTGGGTGGTGGGCGCCTACGCGCTGACCTTCGCCAGCGTCATGCTCGCCTGCGGGATGATCGGCGACGAGTTCGGCCGGAAGATCGTGATGCTGTCCGGGGCCGGGGTGTTCTGCGCCGGGTCGGTCCTGTGCGCGCTGGCCCCCAACCCGGGGGTGCTGATCGCGGGCCGGGCCGTGATGGGCCTGGGGGCGGCGGCCAGTGAGCCGGGCACGCTGTCCATGCTGCGCCACCTGTACACCGAGCCGCGCCGCCGGGACCAGGCCATCGGCGTCTGGGCGGCCGTGTCCGGCCTGGCCCTGGCCCTGGGCCCGGTGATCGGCGGGGCCCTGGTCGGGGCCTGGAACTGGCGGGCGCTGTTCTGGTTCAACCTGGCCTTCGGGCTGGCCGCCCTGATCCTGGCCGCGCTGGTGCTGCCCGAGAGCGCCGACCCCGAGGCCCAGCGCGTCGATACCGCCGGGGCCCTGCTGGGCGCGGCCGTGCTGGCCACGCTGATGTTCGCGATCATCGACGCCGAGACCGTGGGGTTTGCCGCGCCGCAGGTCATCGCGCTGTTCGCGGTGAGCGCGCTGGCCGCGGTGGCCTTCCTATGGCGGGAGTCCCGGGCCGCCCACCCCCTCCTCGACCTGAAGATCTTCCGGGTGGCCGCCTTCACCACGGCCAACGTGGTCGCGTTCTGCACCTACTTCGCGACCTTCGCGGTGTTCTTCTTCACCGCGCTCTACCTCTTCGAGGTGGTCGGGTTGTCGGGCTACCGGATCGCCCTGGTCTTCCTGCCCATGACCGCGCTGATGATCGTGGCTTCGGTGGTCACCGGGCGCTGGCTGGCCACCATCGGGGTGCGCTGGGCGGTCGCGGCCGGCTGCCTGCTGTTCGCGGCCGGCCTGTGGTGGTCCGACCTCAGCCTGAGCCCGCACCCGCACTACTGGCCGCTGCTGAGTGCGCTGGCGCTGACCGGCATCGGCATCGGCGCCACGGTCGTCCCCATCACCTCCTCGGCCCTGTCCGCGGTCCCGCCGGAACGGTCGGGCATGGCCGCCTCGGCCACCAACACCAGCCGGGAGATCGGCGCCGTGACCGGGGTGTCGGTCCTGGGGGCGCTGGTCTACGGTCAGCTCAACTCCAGCATCGCCCGCCAGCTGCACGCCCTGGGCCTGCCCGCCGCCATCCAGAAGGTCGTCATCAACGGCGTCGAGACCGGCCAGGTCCCGTCCAGTAGTGCCTCCGGCATCGGCCCGGCGGGCCAGGCCGCCCTCGTACAGAAGGTGCTCGATGCGGCGTACACTGCCTTCCACGACGGCCTGCGCGATGCGTTGTTCCTCTCGGCCGCCCTGGTGCTCGCGGCCGGGCTGCTCGCGGTGATGACGCTGCGCGCCCGACCTACGGACCAGCGGGGCGATGGGTAAAGCAAGCAGGACCAAGCAGGACGCCAGCCGGCGGGAGCGGATCGCGGCCCAGCGGGCCGCCGAGCGCCGCCGTCAGGTCCGGAACCGGATCTTCATCGCCATCGGCGCGGTGGCCGTGGTCGTGGTGGTCGTGGTCGTCTTCGTGGTGTTCGCGGCCAACAAGAAGTCGCCCGCCGCCAAGTCCAGCGCCAACGGCCCGACCGGCAGCGCCCTGGCCACCGTGGTCAAGAACACCACCACGGTCCCGGCCAGCACGCTGGCTTCGGTGGGGGCGGGCAGCGTGACCAGCCCGCCGGCCTCGCTGACCAACGGCACCGCGCTGACCTCCGGCGGCAAGCCGGAGATGCTCTACGTCGGGGCCGAGTACTGCCCGTACTGCGCCTACGAACGCTGGGGCATGGTGGTGGCCCTGAGCCGGTTCGGCACGTTCAAGAACCTCAGCACCACCCACTCCGCCAGCGGCGACCAGTTCCCGAACACGCCGACCTGGACGTTCTACAAATCCAGCTACACCAGCAAGTACCTCGTGTTCTCGTCGGTCGAGGAGACCACCAACCAGCTGGCGGCGGGTGGCCAGGGCTACACGCCGCTGCAGAGCCCGAGCGCGGCCCAGCAGGCCCTGCTGGCCAAGTACGACGCGCCCCCGTACGTGCCTTCGGCCAGCAAGGGTGCCATCCCGTTCGTCTACATCGGCGGCAAGTACCTGATCAGCGGGGCCAGCGCGTCGCCCTCGGTGCTCCAGGGCAAGACCTGGGCCTCGATCGCGTCCTCGCTCAAGGACCCGGGCAACGACGTGGCCAAGGCGGTGAACGGCACGGCCAACTACATCACCGCCGCCATCTGCAAGACCACCAGCAACCAGCCGTCGAACGTCTGCACCCCCGGCATCACGGCTCTGCAGGCGAAGATGAAGCCGGCGGGCTGACCGGCCTCCCCCGCTGGAACAGTAGGAACAGCCAGGCCAGTGACGGGGCCAGCAGGGCGATCCCGACGCCGGCGCTGATCAGCGTGGCCTGCAGGGTGGCGCGCCCGGCGGCGGCCTGGGCCACGGTCAGGCCCGGCGCCGCCGCCAGCAGGTGCGGGTACTGGGCCGCGCCCCAGCCCCACAGCACCGCGGCCACGGCCAGCGCGGCCGTGACCCGCACCAGCAGGTAGCGCCGGACCGCCAGCAGCGCCAGCGAGGCCACCCCCGCCGCCCCGGACAGGGCGACCAGAGGCAAGGCCCGGCCGGACAGCCCGGCCCACAGCCGCGGCGCGTCGGAATGCACCACGATCAGCCCGGCCGCGGCCACCAGCCCGGTCACCACCCCGATGACCAGCGCCCGCCACCGGAACTCGGCCGCCAGTTCCGGCTGGCCCGTCCGCCGGGCGTCGGCGGTCAGATACACCGCGGCCAGGTACATCCCGGCCAGCACGGCCAGCGCCCCGCACAGCACCGAGGTCGGGTTGAGCCAGCTGGTCACCACGTCCCCGCGGGCCAGCCCGGGCGGGACCCGGCCCGAGGCCACCCCGCCCGCGATCGCGCCCAGGAAGAACGGCGTCACCAGCGAGGAGAACGCGAACGCGGCCCCGAAGATCCGCTGCTGCCAGAGTTCGGTGACCGCCTTGCGGAACGCGAACGCCGAGCCGCGGGCGATCACCCCCAGCGCGACCAGGGTCAGTGGGATGTACAGGGTGGACGACACCGCCGCGAACAGCGGCGGGAACGCGGTCCACATCAGCACCAGCACGAAGATCAGCCACACGTGGTTGGCCTCCCAGACCGGGCCGATCGAGTGCTCGATCAGGGCCCGGCGCCGGGCCCCGGGCCCGGTCCGGCCGGACAGCAGGTCCCAGGCCCCGGCCCCGAAGTCCGCCCCGGCCAGCAGGGCGTAGACGGTGACGCTGATCCACATCAGCACCAGCAGCGTGATCGCCATGGTCAGACCACCTTGTACCCGGTCACGTCGGATTCCTGGGGCGCGTCCGGCACCGGGCGGTTGCGGGCCAGCCGCCGCAGCACGTACACGGTCACCACCGTCAGCAGCGCGTACACCGTGACCACCGCGACCAGGCCCCAGCTCAGCCCGGGCGCCGGGTTGACCGCGTTGGCCACCCGGAGCACGCCGTACACGATCCACGGCTGGCGCCCGACCTCGGTGACGATCCAGCCCGCTTCCATCGCCATCACCGCCGCAATGCCGCTCACCGCCGTAGCCCGCAAGAACCATATGGAAGGTGGGATGGTACGGGTACGCCACCAGGCCAGGGCCAGCCACGCCCCCAGCAACAGGAGCGCGAACCCGATGCCCACCATGGTGTCGAAGGACAGGTGGATCAGCGTGATCAGACCCGGCCGGTTGTCGGGCGGGGCACTCTGCAGGCCGGTGACGTACCCGTTCGGGCTCAGGTGCACCAGCAGCGACAGCCCGTCCGGGATCTTCAGGGCCCAGTGCAGCTGGCCGCCGGCGTAGTAGCCGCCGATGGATTCGGGTACGTGCCGGCCGCTGGCGTTCAGGCCCTCCATCGCGGCCAGCTTGAGTGGCTGTTCGGAGCCGACGTACCGGGCCGCCCAGTCACCGACCACGATCTGGATGGGCGTCATGATCACGCCGAACGTCAGCGGGATCAGCAGCCCCAGCCGGTGATAGCGGTCGGTGCGGCCGCGCAGCATGGCCACCGCGTACACGCTGGCCACCAGGAAGCCGGTGACCATGAACGCGGCCAGGATCATGTGGGTGGTCTCTGGGCCGGTGGCCGGGTTGAACATGGCCGCCCACGGGTCGACCCCGGTCAGCCGCCCGTTCACGATCTTGAAGCCACGCGGGCTGTTCATCCAGGAGTTGGCCGTGACCACGAAGAACGCGGACAGGATCCCGGCCACCACGATCGGCACCCCGGACAGCAGGTGCACCCGGGGCGACAGCCGGTCCCAGCCGTACAGGTAGATCCCGAGGAAGATCGCCTCGATGAAGAACGCGAACCCCTCGATCGAGAACGGCAGCCCGATCACCGACCCGTAGTGGTCCATCAGCCCGGCCCAGAGCACGCCCATCTCGAACGACAGGATCGTCCCCGACACCGCGCCCACCGCGAACAGCACTCCGAGTGCCTTGGCCCAGCGCCGGGCCAGCAGCTGGTACCACGGGTCCCCGGTCCGCCACCCGCGCCACTCGGCGAACAGCACCAGCCCGGGCAGCCCCACCCCCAGGCAGGCCAGGATGATGTGCCAGCCGAGCGAGAAGCCCATCTGCGACCGGGCCGCCACCGGGTCGGCCGTCTGGCTCCCGCCCGTCCCCGTGCTCAGGTACAGAGCCGTCAGCGTCTTGGCCGCCGCTATGCCCGCCATGTCAATCGGACCTCCCTTGGCCCGTTTACTACGTCTTGTAGTAAAGACTATAACTACAAGCCGTAGTAGATCTTGTGGCGTTGCCCACGTTCATGACCGACTATGCCCCCGATGTCAACCAGGCGGCGAGACGGTCGTCGTAGTCCGGGGCGGCCCGCACGGTCCGGGACGCCCCGCGGGTCAGCCAGCCGACGGCCAGGAACCGCGCGGTGACCGCGGCCGGGAGGGCGCCGGCCAGGTGTGGCCGCCGCTGCGTCCAGTCCAGGCAGGCGCGGGCGAACTCGCGACGGCTGGCGCCGAGCCCGGCCAGGTCGACTCCCAGCCCGCTGACCAGTTGCTCGCCGCGCGCGGTCAGCACGTGGTCGCGGTCGCCGGCCACCCGCAGCGCGCCCGCCGCCAGCAGCCGGTCGCGCAGCTCGACCCCGCGGCGGCCGGCCAGATGGTCGTAGCAGGTCCGGGCCTCGGCCAGCGCGCTGGCGGCCGAGTGCTGGCGCAG
>DASXJM010000330.1:0-1617 GCA_036497405.1 Streptosporangiaceae bacterium
GAGATCGCCCGGCTGGCCATCCAGGACGCCGTCCCGGGCCACCGGCGCGGGCTCACGCACACCGCGATCCTGGCTTCGCTGGGCCGCGCGGGCGGTGGTGACGACGCGCGGATGGCGTTCCACGCCGAGGGAGCCGGCGACGGGCCGGCCGTGCGGCAGTACGCGACCGCGGCGGCCCGCCGGGCGTCGGCGCTGGGGGCGCACCGCGAGGCGGCCGCGCAGTACGAGCGGGCGCTGCGCTTCGCGGCCGACGGCGAACCGGGCGCGCTGGCCCGGCTGTACGACGGTTTCGCCTACGAGGCCGGTCTGCTCGGCCGCTGGCCGGACGCGGTCGACGCCCGCGAGCAGGCGCTGGCCCGATGGCGCCGGGCCGGTGACGACCTTCGGGCCGGCGACTCGTGGCGCTGCCTGGCGTCGGCGCTGGCCGCGGTGAGCCGGGGCCAGGACGCTCTGGCCGCGGCCCGCGGCGCGCTCGGGCTGCTGGAGCCGCTCGGCCCGACCACCGAGCTGGCCTGGGCCTACGCCGTGCTGGCCGCCCTGCAGATGGCCCACTACGAGCACACTCAGGCCATCGAGTTGGCCCGCCGGGCTCAGGATGTGGCCGGGCCGCTGGACCTGACCGAGGTGCTCAGCCACGCGCTCAACACCGAGGCCTGCTCACTCCAGGCCACTGGTGGCGACTGGGCCGCGCCGATGGGCCGGGCCCTGGACATCGCCCGGTCCGGACGGAATGACGTGGTGACCGGCCGGGCATACGTCAACTTCTTCGCCAACTACGTGGCCGACCGGGACTTCGCCCCGGCCGAGCAATACTTCGCCGACGGCGTGGCCTGGTGCGACGACCACGACCTCAGCTCGCTGGCGGCCTTCATCCGCACCGAACGGGCCAGCATGCTGATGCGGACCGGCCGCTGGGACGAGGCCGTCGCCGTGGCCGACGACCTCCTCCGGCGGGGTGGCCCGGCGCCCGGCATCCGGCTCGGGCCGCTCAGCGCGCTCGGCACCATTCGGGCCCGGCGCGGCGACGAGGGCGTTTGGACCGCGCTGAACGAGGCCGTCATCCACGCCGACGGCTCCGGGGAGCCACAGTGGATCGTGCCGGTGCGGCTGGCCCGGGCCGAGGCCCACTGGCTGGCCGGCGACCAGGCCGCGGCGGCCCGCGAAGCCGAACAGGCCGACGACCAGGCGGCCGACTGCGGCCACTGGGACCGGGGGGCGATCGCGGTCTGGCTGCGGCGGACCGGCTCAGACCGGCCCCTGCGCGGTCCCTTCGCCCCGCCCTACGCCCGCGAGCTGGATGGCGACGGCCGCGCGGCGGCCCGGCTCTGGCTGGACCTGGGCTGTCGCTACGACGCGGCCCTGGCCCTGCTGCTGGCCAGCCCGGACGAGGACGCTCCGGACGAGGGAGCACTGCGGGAAGCCCAGCAGCTCCTGACCGGGCTGGGCGCGACAGCCGCAGTCCGGCGGGTGCGCCAAGCCATGCGGACGCTGGGGATCCGGTCCATCCCGGTCGGCCCCCGCACCGCGACCCGGGCCCATCCGCTCGGGCTGACCCGGCGGGAGCAGGAAGTGCTGGCCCTGATCGCCGCCGGGCGGACCAACGCCCAGATCGCCCAG
>DASXJM010000331.1:0-6658 GCA_036497405.1 Streptosporangiaceae bacterium
GTACGTGGACGAGGAAAACCGGGCCGCGGTGCGGATGTACACCGCCCTCGGCTTCACGCTCGCGGCCACCGACGTGATGTACGGGACGAGCTAGGCGATCCGGCCGAGCACCTTGGGCTCGGGGCTGACGCCCAGCACCTCGTCCAGCTCTTCGCGGGTCAGCGGGCCGTCGCTGGCGGCCACCGCGCCCAGCACCTCGGCGTACAGCTCGATCTCGTCGAGGGCCACCAGATCGTGAACACGAAGATCGACATACTCGGGCACCGTGCTCACCTCCGTCGACGCTGACGCTTGACGCCTGATGCATCAAGGCTACGTCGTCCGCGGCTGATCCGCATGACCCATCAGGGCCATTCCTGGACCACCCACCGGTGTGGTTTTACCCAGCCGGCGGGCCCCAATTCCACTAATCGGCCGATATGGCCGCCCGTGATCCGGTAGGGCATGTATGCGAGGCGATGCGCGCCATTGTGCATGCACGATCACGCGGCCCGGGCCCGGCGCCGGAGCCGCGCCCGCGACGACCGCAGGCCACCCCGGGACGAGACCGGCGGGACGACCGGCCGGACCGCGACGGTCCGCAACCTAGCGAGTGCCAAGCGTGCCCGTCAGCGGAGTTTCAGCGGGTCAAACCGGGTGCATAACGGCACACTTGGCCGTTTCGGTTGCGCGCAAGGGCCGTTCGGGACAAGAGTCGTGCACATATCGATCTCACCACAGCGCACAAGGTTCCCGCAGACATCACACCCCTGCTCAGTAGTCCCGCGATAACGTGCCTACCGGTCAACTTTTCCCGCACGCTCCCGGATATAAGGTCCTCGTGAAGCCATGAACGAAAACACCGATCTTCTTCCCAACCTCTCCAGCCAAGAAGACGCTTTCGAGGTTCAGATGCGCGGCTACAGCCGGCGGCAGGTCGACGATTTCGTCGCCCGCTGCCGGAGCCAGATCCACGAGCTCGAGGAGCGGCTGGGCCGGGCGCTGGACGAGGGTGAGCAGCTGCGCCAGGAGGTGACCTCCCTCCGCCAGCAGGCTCTGGGCAGTCGGCCGGCCCACGAGGAGGTCAGCGAGCGGATCTCCCAGATCCTGAAGCTCGCCGACGACGAGGCCAAGGCGCAGAAGAACCGCGCCGACGACGACATCAAGAAGCAGCTGACCGATGCTTCGTCCGAAGCTGACCGGGTCAAGAAGGAGGCCCGGGAGCAGGCCGAGCACATGCTGACCGCGGCCCAGGAGCAGGCCGAGCGGGCCATCTCCTCGGCCCGGTCCGAGGCGGACAAGACGAGGACGACCGCGCGGGCCGAGGCTGACCACACCACGGCGGACGCGCGCAAGAAGGCCGACACCGTGCTGACCGGGGCCAAGTCGCAGGCCAAGCAGACGCTGGACGAGGCCACGGCGCGGGCCGCGGCCATCCACGACGGTGCCGAGCGGCGGCTCAACCTGCTGAGCACCCGGCACGGCGAGACCATCCGGCGGCTGACCGACATCCTGGACGGCGTGTCCGGGCTGGTCGCGGCGGAGACCGCCCGGCCGTCGCTGGAGGACGAGGTCGACCAGCACGTGGCCAAGGCCATGGGGCAGAAGAAGGCCGAGGCCGCCAACGCGGGCCCGGGCGCCTCGCCGACCCCGGGTGCGGGCACGCCGAACGGCGCTCCGGCCCCGGGCCGCCCCAGCCACAGCACGCCGGTCGGCGACGCCGCCGCGGCCGCGGCCCGAGGACCGCGTCCCACTCCGGGTGGCCCGGCGCCTCGCCCCGCTTCCGCGGGCCCGGCTCCCCGTCCCGCCCCCGGTCAGCCCGGCGGTCCCGGCGTCACCGGCCAGGGTGGCCCGGGTCAGGGTGGTCCCGGTCAGCCGGGTACCGGCGGCAAGCCCGTCCCGGACCCGGTGCTGGTGCACCCGGGCTCCGGCCGCGGCGCCCACGAGGCCCCGCCCCGTGGTGCCCACGAGGCCCCGCGGGGACGGTCACCGCAGTCCGGCCCCAACCCGGCCCCGCTGCCCGCCGACCAGCTCCGCCCGTCCGGTTCCGGCCCGGCCGACGGTGAGGACCGCGGGTCCGGCCGGCCCGGCCCGGCCCACCGCGCCGGTGGCGCTGAGGACAGCAACTACACCGGGGCGCTCGACCAGGACGAGACCACCGAGGGTGTGCGCATCGTCCGGGAGCAGCGCCAGCACTGATCGCGAGGACACGAAACGGGCCCGGGACTTCCCGGGCCCGTTTTTCGTGCCCGGCCGGGGTTCAGCTGCGGTTCAGGTGATGACGTCGAGGCGGCGCAGGATCACGCCCTCACGCAGGGCCCACGGGCAGATCTCCAGCTCGTCCACGCCGAACAGGTCCATGGCCGCGTCGGCCACGATGGCCCCCGCGGGCAGTTGCGGGGCCCGGGCCGAGGACACGCCGGGCAGCTTGCGCCGCTCGGCCAGCGTCATCGTCGGCAGCCGGTTGGCCCAGGACGCCAGGTCGGCGCCGGTCAGCAGGCGGCGCACGTAGGGACCCTCGCTGGACGGGGCCGCGCCCGCGATCCGGGCCAGCTGCCGGAAGGTCTTGGAGGTGGCCACGGCCCGGTCGGGGCGGCCGTAACGCAGCACGCCGCCGACCGTGCGGGCGATCTCGGCCCGCACGTGCTTGCGCAGGTCCCGCCGCTGGCTCCCGGTGGCCGGATCGGACCGGAGCCAGTCCCGGGTCAGCCGGACCGCGCCCAGCGGCAGCGACACCGCCACGTCCGGCTCCTCGTCCACGCCGGCCGCGATCTCCAGCGATCCGCCGCCGATGTCGATGACCAGCAGCCGCCCGGACGACCAGCCGAACCAGCGGCGGGCGGCCAGGAACGTCAGCCGGGCCTCGTCCTCGCCACCCAGCACGTTGATGCGGGTGCCGGTCTGCTCGGTGATCCGGGCCAGCACCTCGTCGCCGTTGACCGCGTCGCGGATGGCCGAGGTGGCGAAGCCCACGAAGTCCTCGACCCCTTTGTCCTCCGCGATCCGCAGCGCCTCTTTCACGAACACCCGGAGCTGATCCTCGCCCTGGGCCGACAGCCGCCCGCCGTGTTCCAGGTGGTCGGCCAGCCGGATCTCGGCCTTGTGGGAGAACGCCGGGAGCGGGCGCGCGCCCGGGTACGCGTCCACCACGAGCAGGTGGACCGTATTGGATCCCACGTCGAGCACGCCAAGCCGCATACTTCGACGCTACTAACTGTCAACCGGGCGAGGCAGGCCGGAGGGCCATTACGCCCTGAAGCCGACGCCGAAGGTCCTGTTTCCGTTATGCCGGAAGGCGGGGTCGCCATAGGCCGAAGACCGGCAGGCAATCCTTTTCAGGCGAATCGGCGTTAGTCTCCGCACCGAAGGTCCGTCATACCCCATCATTGGCCAAATGGACCGTTCGGCAGACACCGCGCTGCCCGGGACGGCCCGGAAACACGACCCCAATCCAGCGGCTGCGCCCGGCGCGGGGCCGGCCCGGTCTGACCGGCGGCCGACCACGACCGACAAGCCAGACCTGTCCGAGGCCGTGCGGGCCGCCCAGCAGGGCGACGAGCAGGCCTTTCGCGCCCTCTACCGGGACCTGCAGCCCCGGCTGTTGCGGTACCTGCGGACCATGGTCGGTGATGACGCCGAAGACGTGGCGTCGGAGGCGTGGCTGCACATCACCCGGGACCTGGCCGGGTTCAGTGGCGACTCGGACGGTTTCCGCGGCTGGGCCGCCACCATCGCCCGGCACCGGGCCATGGACCACCAGCGCCGAAACCGCCGCCGGCCGCAGACGGCACCGACCCCGGTCGAGGACCTGGGCGACCTGGCCGCGGGCGAAGACACCGCCCAGAGCGCGCTGGACACGGTGTCCACCCAGGCCGCGGTGGCCATGATCGCCGACCTGCCCCCGGACCAGGCCGAAGCGGTGATGCTGCGGGTGGTCATGGGGCTGGACGCGGAGAGCGCCGGCCGGGTGCTGGGCAAGAAGGCGGGCGCGGTGCGCACCGCGGCCTACCGGGGGCTGCGCAAGCTGGCCACCCGCCTGGAACAGGCGGATTCCCATGAACAGTGACCGGGCGAGGAGTGATCGGCGGGACCTAGTGACACCGGCGAGGTCGTGGACGCTGAAGGACGTGAGATGAACACCAGTCAGCCCCGTCACATCGACCGCGAGACCGCCGAGCGCCTGCTCGACCGGGCCGCGGCCGGTTCCGCGCGGGCCGACGACCCGCTGGCTCTCCTGCTGACCGCGGCGGCGGCCCCGGGCGACGCGGGCGAGCTTTCGGGCGAGGACCTGGCCGTGGCCGCGTTCACGGCCCAGCTGGCCGGCTCCCCGGCCCATGCGCCGGCTCCCGGACACGCCCGGCCGGCCCGGCGCCGGCTGGCCCGGCACCTCAGCCTCAAGGTCGCCGGGGTCGCGGCCGCGCTGGCCGGGGTCGGCGTGGCCCTGGCCGCCGCCACCGGGGTGTTCAGCAGCACGAGCCCGTCGCCCGCGGGCGCGCCGACCGCGGGCGCGCCCACCGTCGGCACCAGCCAGGGCGGTCAGCCGTCGCCGGGGCACACCGGCGCCACCGCGGGCGGCCGGACGGCCAGCCCGGGGGCGTCGGCCACCGCGGGCGGCACCCCGGCCGCGCCGGTGACCCAGCTGACCGGGCTGTGCACCGAGGTGGCCGGGCACGTCGCCAAGCTGGAAGGCAGCACCACCCAGGCCAGCGGCCAGACCCTCAGCGCCACCGGCCTGACCCAGGCCCTGGCCAGCCCGGCGGTCGGCACCGTGCTGACCAGCCCGGTATTCGCCACGCTGACCTCGGCGGCGGGCGCCGCCACCAACGTCCCGGACTACTGCGCCCTGGTGCTCGGCCTGCCGTCGCTGCCGCAGCCGGGCCTGGTGGCCAGCCTGCCCCGGACGGCGCTGGCCGCGTTGCCGGTCAGCCTGCTGGTCAAGCTGCCCGCTTCGGTGCTGGCCCAGTTGCCCGCGTCGGTGCTGGTCCGGCTGCCCGCGGCCACCCTGGCCACGCTGCCGGCTTCGGTGCTGGCCACGTTGCCCGCGTCCACCCTGGCCACCCTGCCCGCCTCGGCCCTGGTCGGCCTGCCCACGTCGGTGCTGGCCAAGCTGCCGGTCGCGATCCTGGCCACGTTGCCGCCCGCGACGCTGGCCCGGTTGCCGGTGTCGGTGCTGGCCAAGCTCCCGCCGTCGGTGCTGGCCACGCTGCCGATCTCGGTGCTGGAGAAGCTGCCGCCGTCGGTCCTGGCCAAGCTCCCGATCTCGGTGCTGGCCAAGCTCCCGCCGTCGGTCCTGGCCACCCTGCCGATCTCGGTGCTGGAGAAGCTGCCCCCGTCGGTGCTGGCCACCCTGCCCCCATCGGTCCTGCAGAAGCTGCCGCCGTCGGTGCTGTCCACGCTGCCCACGTCGGTATTGAGCAAGCTGCCGCCGGCGATACAGTCCGAGCTGGGCTTGTGACCGCTGACCTCCTTCGGCTGGTGACCGGCCCGGAGGAGGCGGATTCATGCGGATACCGGGGAGCAACGGCGGGCCACGGCTGACCACCGGGCACAACGGCGACGTCTCGTTCTGGTGGCGGGCCCGGGGCGGGTTCCCGCCGCGCCGGCCGTCGCTGCCGGGACCGCTCACGGCCGACGTGTGCATCGTCGGCGGCGGGTTCACCGGGCTGTGGACGGCCTACTACCTCAAGCAGGCCGCACCCGCGCTGCGGGTGGTGATGCTGGAGGCGGCGTTCGCGGGTTTCGGCGCGTCCGGCCGTAACGGCGGCTGGCTGACCAGCGCCCTACCTGGGTCACGGGAGCGGTACGCCCGCGGCCCCGGCGGCCGTGACGCCGTGCTGGACCTGCAGCGCCAGCTCCGGGAGACCGTGGACGAGGTGGCCCGGGTCTGCACGGCCGAGAGCATCGACGCCGACCTGGTCAAAGGAGGCGAACTGGCCGTGGCCACCACCCCGGCCCAGCTCGGCCGGCTCCAGGAGGAGTTGCGGGGCGACCGGGAGTGGGGCCTGGGTGAACCACAGGCCCAGTTCCTGGGCGCCGCCGAGCTGGCGGGGCGGGTACGGATCGACGGCGCCCTCGGCGCCATCTACTCGCCGGACTGCGCCCGGATCCAGCCGGCCAAGCTGGTCACGGGCCTGGCCGACGCGGTCGAGCGGGCCGGGGTGGAAATCTACGAGGCCACCCGGGTGACCCGGATCCTGCCCCACCGGGCCGGGGCCGTTGACGGCGCCCGGGCCTGCACGGATTTCGGTGATGTCACCGCCACCTACGTGCTCCGCGCCACCGAAGGCTTCACCGCCCAGCTGCCGGGCCAGCGCCGGACGCTGCTGCCCATGAACAGCTCGATGATCGTCACCGAACCGCTGAGCGCAGCCGCCTGGCAGGAGATCGGCTGGGACGGCTACGAGACGATCGGCGACAGCGCCCACGTGTACATGTACGCCCAGCGCACCGCGGACGGCCGGATCGCCATCGGCGGGCGCGGCATCCCCTACCGGTTCGGGTCCACGCTCGACCACCGGGGCGCGACCCAGCCGGAGACCGTCGACGTCCTGGGCCGCATCCTGCGGCGGCTGTTCCCGGCCACCCGCGAGACCGGCATCGACCACGCCTGGTGCGGGGTGCTGGGCGTGCCCCGCGACTGGTGCGCCACGGTCAGCCTCGATCGCGGGTCCGGGCTGGG
>DASXJM010000332.1:0-3884 GCA_036497405.1 Streptosporangiaceae bacterium
GGCCTCGGCCCACGTCAAGGTGTCGGGCGTCGACGCGGTCCAGGGCGGCTCCGGGGTGATCACGTTCCGGGTGCCGTCGGAGTCCGACACCGCCTCCACCACCGAACTGCGGATCACGTTCCCGGCCAGCTACCCGTTCACCGAGGTCGACACCCAGCCCAAAGCGGGCTGGAAGGCCACCGTGACCACCAAGCCACTGCCGCACCCGCTGAAGGACGACGACGGCGACACGATCACCACCTACGTGGCCCAGGTCGACTTCAAGGCCCAGAACCAGGCCGCGGGCATCCCGCCCGGCCAGTTCGACATGTTCAACCTGTCGGTCGGGACGTTCCCCAAGGTGCCGAGCATGTCGTTCGCGGCCCTGCAGACCTACAGCAACGGTCAGCAGGTCAACTGGGACGAGCAGTCGGCCAACGGCGCCGAACCCGAGCATCCAGCCCCGACCTTGCAGCTGGCCGCCGCCAACGCCAACGCCGGCGCCGGCGCCACCCAGCCCGCCACCGCCAGCACGCCCCGGGCCGCGGCCGCCACCTCCGCCAGTAACCCCCCGGCCTGGCCGGGCATCGTCGGCCTGATCGCCGGGGTGCTGGCCCTGCTGGTCAGCGTGGCCGTGCTGGTCAGCAACCGGGCCCGGGCCAAGGCCACCCCCTCGGCGTGACCACCCGGGCCCCCCGGGCCACCAACGCCGGGCCCAACCGGTCCACCCGGCCCGGCCTGCGCATCCTGGCCCGGGCTCTGGTCCTGCTGATCACCATGCTGGTGCCGGGCGTGGTGCTGGCCCAGGCCGCCGGCGCGCACGCGGTCCTGGTCAGCAGCAGCCCGGTGGACGGCTCCCGGGTCAACCGCGAACCGGCTCAGGTCCGGCTGACCTTCGACGAGGAAGTCGGCCTGATCTCCGGGGCCGAGCAGGTCATCGCCACCACCGGCCTGCGCGCCGACACCGGGCACGTCAGCCAGGCCGGCGGTGGCCGGACCATCGTGCTGCCGCTCAAGCCGGACCTGCCCCCGGGGACCTACTCGGCGACCTGGCGGGTGGTCTCGGCCGACACGCACGTGGTGTCGGGTTCGATCACGTTCGGCATCGGGGTCACTCCGGGGGCGGGGTCGGCCGCGCCCCCGGACCACACCCGCCCGCTCGACGTCACCGCCGACGTGGCCCAGGGCCTGGTCTACGCGGGCGTGGTCCTGCTGGCCGGGGTGCTGGCCGCGGCCCGGCTGCTGTGGCCGTGGGCCCTGACCCGGCGCCGGGTGTACCGGCTGGCCTGGACCGGCTGGGCCGCCCTCCTGCTCGGAACCGCAACCGCCTTCTTCCTGCAGGGCCCCAGAGCCGACAACCAGGGCTGGGGCGCGGTGCCGCGCCTGCACGGGGCCGGGGCCACCCTGACCTCGACCTTCGGCCAGGAACTGCTGGCCCGGGCCGGCCTGCTGATCCTGATCGTCCCGCTGCTGTCCCGGCGCGCCCAACGCATGCGCCGCCCCGTCGAGGACACCATCCGCGGCCTGGCCGGGGTCGCCCTCCTGGTCGCGGTGGCGGTCACCGGGCACGAGGCGGTCGGACCCGGGGTGGCGCTGGCCCTCCCCGCCGCGGTGCTGCACCTGGCGGCCATGGCCGTCTGGCTGGGTGGCTTGGTGCTGCTGGGGCTGGTGGTGCTGCCCGCGCTGAAGGCGGGCCGGTCCACGCTGGCCGAGGCCCGGCTGCCGCGCTGGTCGGTGACGGCCTACTGCTGCGTGGTGGTGCTGGCCATCACCGGTGAGTACCTGGCGTCCCGGCAGATCAGCCCGCTGGCCGCGCTGTGGTCGACCCGGTACGGGGTCCTGCTGCTGATCAAGACGGCCCTGGTCGCGGTGATGCTGATCACCGCCTACCTGGCCCAGCGCCTGCTGGCCCCGCCCCCCGCCGACCCCGAAGCCGAGCACGAGACCCCAGCCGAAACCCTCGCCCGGGAAACGCCCGACCTCATCCGGGCCGTGCGGCGCAGCGTCCGGATCGAGACGACGATCGCGGCCCTGGTGGTGGCGGTGACCGCGGTCCTGGTCTCCGAGCCGCCCGCCAGCGGCAGCTACGGCCCGCCGGTCACCGTAACGGCACCCCTGGGCCCCGACCACGTCAGCGTGCACATCAGCCCCACCCGCCGCGGCCCCCAGGCCATCACGATCGAGGTCCTGAACCAGTCCGGCGCCGCGGTCAAAGCTTCTTCGGTCACCGCGTCGCTGTCATCGCCGCAGGTCTCCGCGCTCGATCTCACCCTGGCCAGGAAAACTGGGAACGGCTCCGAGTGGGCCAGCCGGGCCGCGGTCGCCCCGCTGCCGGGGGTGTGGACGCTGACCATCAACGTCTCCCTGGGCGCGGCCGAGGCCTACACCACCTCGGCCCGCTACCAGGTCTGGTGACCGGCCGGGAGCTCAGGACCCGCTGGACGACCCGTACTGGATCGGCACCTTGATCGTCTGCGCCTGGGCCCAGCGCGAGCCGGCCAGCTGCCAGACGGTCAGGGTGCCGCCGGTCGCAGCCAGCGCCTGCGCCGGACCGCCCGCGGGCAGGGCCAGCGCCACCGCCCGCCCGGTGGGCAGCGTCGGCAGGGTGCGCCACGCCGCGCCCGGACCGGTGACCGTCTGTGCCCGCCCGCCCGCCGTGATGACGGCGAGGTCATTACCTTTACCGAAGGTCACGGATTGGGGTCCCGCCGACCCGGTGCTCAGCACACTGGACCGGCTCCAGGAGCCGTCCGCTCCCCGCCAGGCCGCGACCAGGCTGGGGCCGGCCTGGAGGACGGCCACGTCGCCGGTGGGGGTCCGGGCCAGCCGCACCACCTGGACCGGCTGTCCGAGCAGGGACGCCGGCAGCGTGGGCGCGTCCGCCCGCCAGCCCGATCCGGTCCGGGCGTAGATCCCCACCGTGCCCGGGTCGGAACAGGTCCCGGCCACCAGCGGCGTCCCCGTCGGCGTGTAACCCACCGCCGTCACCGCCGTCAGCCCGCACGAGGTCCCGGCGGCCAGGGCGTTCTTCGAGGTCAGGGTGGACCAGGTGACACCGTGCGGGGCCAGGACGCTGACCGTATTGTCCTGGCCGTCCGCGATGAGGTGACCATCCGCCGCGGCGGCCAGGGCGTCCGGGTGCCCGGCCAGCCCGGTCTGCGGCGCGCTGGTCGTCCAGCTCTTACCGGCGTCGGCGGTGGCGGTGATGGGGGAGAAGGTCGGGTCGATGCTGGGCCGGATCCCGGCCGTCAGCGTGGCCCCGTGCGCGGCCAGGACCAGCGCGCCGTTGGTGGCCACGTCGGGCGGGGTGTGCAGGGCCCAGCGCGTGCTGCCCGCCGGTCGGCTGAACAGCTCCCAGAACTGGTTCGGTCCGGCCGCCGCTCCCATCGGCAGCGTGACCCAGGTGGCCCCGCTGGTCGCGGTCGAGGTCACCATCGACACCGGAGCCGGGCTGGAAGCCTCGGCCGCCTGGTGCGCGGGCGCCTTGGCCGCCGCGCTGCCCCCGCAAGCCGCCGTCAGCCCGACCACCCCCGCGGCCAGCGCCCCGGCCACCACCCGCCGGCCGCTCATGAGGCGGCCAGGGTCTTGTTGGCCGCTTCGGCCAGTTCGGTGGCGAACGAGGACTCGGTGGCGGCCGTGCCCGGGCCCGGGTCCATGTCCAGTTCCTCGGTCAGCTGGCCCTGCTGGTTGATCACGTAGGCGATGTCGCTGTGGCCGAGCATGGCCCCGGCGGGCAGGGTCTCGGCGGGCACCCCGTACTCCTGGTAGACCTTGCGCAGGGTGGCCGGGTTGTCGCTGGACAGGTACTCCCAGTTCGGCGTGCTGGCCAGGCCCTCCTGCCGGTCGAACGCCTGGATGTAAGCCGCCTGGTGGTACAGCGGGTTGTTGTTGACCGCGACCAGCTT
>DASXJM010000333.1:0-5601 GCA_036497405.1 Streptosporangiaceae bacterium
GGGACCGCAGACGGTCCTGATGGCTCCCGGGGAAGGATTCGAACCTTCGTTGACGGATCCAAAGTCCGCTGTCCTGCCTGGCTAGACGACCCGGGATCGTCCCGCCCAACTCTACCGGGACCGGGTCCCTTTTCCCGCCCCACGGCCGGGGTCGGCCCGATCCCCACCGGCCGGGGCCGCCGCCGGGGTGAGCGGGCCATTACAACGTGTTGAGCTGGGCGAAAAGTTAATTAACTCCAAAAATTTTGGGCTGGCCCTTGCCTAACCTACGGTGCCGTAGCTTACGGTTACGTAAGCGTCAAGCACGCTGTGCGCGAACCCACGCCTCAGCGCCCTGACCACAGCGAGGAGCACGATGACCACCTCCACCACCCGGGCGAACGCCCCCGGCACCGGGCCCACCGGCTCATCGACCTCGGCGGACCCGGCCGTGACCCGGCCGGCCACCCGCCCCGATTTCGCCGACGAACCCGCCACCTTTGCCGAGCGCTTCCTGGTCGGGATCTTCGTCGCGGTCCCGCTGCTGGCCCTGATCGCCGCCATCCCGCTGGCCTGGGGCTGGGGCCTGGGCTGGCACGACGTGATCATCGCGCTGGCCTTCTACTGGCTCACCGGCCTCGGCGTCACCGTCGGCTATCACCGGTACTTCACCCACGGCTCGTTCAAGGCCAAGACCGGCCTGCGGGTCGCGCTGGCCGTGTTCGGCACCATGGCCATCGAGGGCCCGGTGTTCAACTGGGTCGCGGACCACCGGCGGCACCACAAGTTCAGCGACCGCGAAGGTGACCCGCACTCGCCCTGGCGCTACGGGACCGACGCCAAGGCGCTGGCCAAGGGCCTGGCCTACGCGCACATGCTGTGGCTGTTCGACGAGAACAAGACCTCGCAGGAGAAGTTCATCCCCGACCTGCTGGCCGACCGCAAGCTCCGGATGGTGCACAAGCTGTTCCCGGTGCTGGTCGCCGCCTCGCTGCTGACCCCGGCCCTGATCGGGGGCCTGTGGTCGATGTCGTTCCACGGCGCGCTGACCGCGTTCTTCTGGGCCAGCCTGGTCCGGGTCGCGCTGCTGCACCACGTGACCTGGTCGATCAACTCGATCTGCCACACCTTCGGCACCGAGGAGTTCGAGGTCCGGGACAAGGCCCGCAACGTGTCCTGGCTGGCCATCGCCTCGTTCGGCGAGTCCTGGCACAACCTGCACCACGCCGACCCCACCTGTGCCCGGCACGGCGTGCTCAAGGGCCAGCTCGACCCGAGTGCCCGGGTGATCTGGGCCCTGGAGAAGCTGGGCTGGGCCTACGACGTCCGCTGGCCGGACGCGCGGCGGCTGGAGGCCAAGCGGCCGGCCGGCGCGACCCGGAAGCTCGGCTCGATGGCGCGTAACAGGCTGGGATCGATGACCGCCCGGCCGGTGTCAACCGGTGACGAAACGGCCGGCTGAGCGCAATGATGGATCAGTGAGCGACGATCAGCCTCTCAGATCCGGACGCCGTCGGATGACCGGGAAGGAACGCCGGGAACAACTGCTGGACATCGGCCGGCGGTTGTTCGCCGAGCGTGGCTTCGAAGGCACCTCGATCGAAGAGATCGCGGCCAAGGCGGGCGTGTCCAAGCCCGTGGTCTACGAGCACTTCGGTGGCAAGGAGGGCCTGTACGCGGTGGTGGTCGACCGGGAGGTCGACCGGCTGCTGACCATGGCCACCGGCATGCTCGACGGCGCCAACACCATGTCCAGGTTCGAGGGCGCCGCCGTCGGGCTGCTGAAGTACATCGAGGACAACGCGGACGGATTCCGGATCCTGGTCCGGGACTCGCCGCCCGGCTCAGGCACCGGCACCTTCAGCACGCTGCTGTCCGACATCGCCGGGCAGGTCGAGTACATCGTGGCCGACTACCTGACGTCCCGGGGCCAGGACCCGGCGCTGGCCCCGATGTACGCGCAGATGCTGGTGGGCATGGTCGCGTTCACCGGCCAGTGGTGGCTGGACGCCCGCCATCCGGCCCTCGAGGACGTGGCCGCCCACCTGATCAACCTGGCCTGGAACGGCCTGTCCCGGCTCGAATCCCAGCCGCGCATCCCGCCCGAGATCATGGCCCGGCACGGCGAGTCCGAGCCCGGGCCGCCCGAGCGCTGATCGCTGAGCGCTGGGCTCAGCAGGCGCGGCCCGCGCTCTCGGTCTCCGGCGAGCAGGTCGGCAGGCCCTCGGCGGCCCAGGCCAGGAAGCCGCCGGCCAGGTCGGTGGCCCGGCTCAGGCCCAGGTCCAGCAGCGCGGCCGCGGCCAGGCTGGAGGTGTAGCCCTCCGAACAGAACACGATGATCTCGTGGTCGTAGCCGTGTACCCACGGCAGCCGGGCGTCGCTGGCCGGGTCGAACCGCCACTCCAGCACGTTGCGTTCCACGATCAGCGCCCCGGGGATGCCGCCTTCCCGGGCCCGCTGGGCCTCGGGGCGGATGTCGACCAGCACGGCACCACCGGAGAAGGCCGCGAACGCCTGGGCTGGGCTGAGCCGGTCCAGCCGGTGCCGCGCCTCGGCCAGCAGCTGGTCGATGGTGCGGGCCCCGGGCGGAGCCGCGGCCGCCGGCGGGGCGGCCGCAGCCGCGGGCGCGGCCGGAGCAGAATTCACCATTGGCCCGCCTCTTCGGTGTCGAGCCGGGTCAGGCTGCCTTCGATCATGTCGTAGCGGGTCATCTCGGCCAGCGGCGGCGAGTAGGCGTGCACGCTGACCGCGACCGCTTCCGAAGTGTTGCGCACATCGTGAATGTACTCGGGGCCGAAGGACCGGATCCGCCCGGCGCTGACCGGGGCCGCGCTCACCGCGTGCCGCCGCTGCGGCGTGCCCGCCTGGTGCTCTTCCAGCGTGCCGAACACCACTCCGAACGCGCCCGCCGAGCCGCCGTGGTCATGGAACCCGGTGGCCTGGCCGGGCAGCCAGCTGATCAGCCAGACCTCATACTGGCCATCGACATGGATCCGCTCGTACCAGCGCCCTTCGGCGCTGAGCCGGACCCGGGCCATCCATTCGCGCGGGGTGGCGGTGAGCTTACGGACTTCCTCAGCGAGCTCGCGCGGGCTGAGCGTGGCGGGAATGATCGTGGTCATTGGGGCGAGCCTCCTTGCCTTGCGGTAACTGACCGGCCGTGTCAGTCGAATGGGACCGGCCGAGGGCTACGGGTCCAGCGACCCGGACACAAGGCACTCGCCTGCCGACGAAGGTCCACGTGGAGACGGTGGTGATGGTGACTACCGCTGAGCACGGGACGATCATGCCAGCTATTACCTACTAAATCAATTTGGAAAGTAGGTAAAAGCGCTGACGGTTTCATCGGCGTGACCGCGTTGTCAGGTAATGCCCTATTGACCCTCAGTGTTTGTTCAGCCGTCTGACCTGGCCGGACGATGCGCGACCACGAATACGCGGCGGAACGGGAGTACCGTACCGCACGGCCGCGGCGGGTAAGCCAGGCGCATCCGCTCCCGGTACTCAGCCAGGAATTCGGCCGTTTCGGCGTCGTCCAGCCGGGCCAGCACCGGACGCAGGGCGGTGCCCTTCACCCACTCCACCACCGGGTCCTCACCGGGCAGAACGTGCAGGTAGGTGGTCTCCCAGGCGTCAACCTGGGTCCCGGCCGCGGTCAGCACGTCCAGGTAGCCGGTCAGGTCCCCGGCCTGCCGGTTGAACCCGGCCGTCCCCAGCCGCGACCGCCAGCGCGGCGCGGCGGCCATCTCGGCGATGGCCCGGTGCGGGGGCTGGTCGAAGTTCCCGGGCAGCTGGAAGGCCAGCCAGCCACCGGGGCGGAGCCAATCCACCCAGCCCGGCAGCAGGTCCAGGTGGTCCGGCACCCACTGCAGCACGGCGTTGGACACGATCACGTCGACCGGGCCGACCGGGCGCCAGTCCCGCAGGTCGGCCAGCTCGAAGGTCAGCCGGGGTGGCTGCTCCTGCTGACGGGCGGCCTCGATCATCTCGGCCGAGTTGTCCACCCCGTGCACCACCGCGCCCGGCCAGCGCCGGGCCAGGTCCGCGGTCAGGTGGCCGGGCCCGCAGCCCAGGTCGACCACGGCGGCCGGATCGGCGGCCCCGATCCTGGCCGTGAGGTCGGCGAACGGCCGCGACCGCTCATCGCTGAACCGCTGGTACTGACCCGGGTCCCACATGACCCCACTCCTTCTCCCCCGGCCTCTTCCGGCCTTTACCGGCGCCGGGCTCTCTCGATATCAAGATATCTGGTACCCACGTTTACTAGAGGGACATCTTGACGTCAAGAGATATCCTGATCCGATGGAGGACGCTCTCTCCCCCGCCAAGCTCAGCGACGAGGTGGACGACCTGGTCGCGGCCTGGCACACGGAACGGCCCGACCTCGACGTGACCCCGCTCCAGGTGCTGAGCCGGGTGTCCCGGCTGGCCCGCCATCTGGACCTGGCCCGCCGGGCCTCCTTCGCCAGCCGGGGGCTGGAAACCTGGGAGTTCGACGTGCTGTCGGCCCTGCGGCGGCAGGGAACGCCCTACCAGATGACGCCCGGGGCGCTGCTGCGGGCGACCCTGGTCACCTCGGGGACCATGACCAACCGGATCGACCGGCTGGCCGAAGCCGGGCTGGTCAAGCGGCAGCCGGACCCGCGCGACCGGCGCGGCGTGCTGGTCACCCTGACCGCCCTGGGCCAGGAGAAGGTGGACGACGCCCTGGCCGATCTGCTGCGCCGGGAACGCGACCTGCTGGCCTCGCTCGGCCCGGACGACCAGCAGACCCTGGCCGGCCTGCTGCGCACCCTGCTGGCCCCGTTCGACGCCCCGGCCGGGGCTCCGTCGGGCGCGCTGTCAGCCGAGGCCGGGGTCCCCGCCGCCGAATAACGCGACCTCGGCGGCCCAGACCGTCTGCCGCAGCAGCTGGGCGGTGGTGACCGGGCCGACCCCGCCCGGCACCGGGGTCACCGCGGCCGCGATCGCCTGGACCGCGGCGGTATCCACGTCGCCGATCAGGCCGCCGTCCGCGGTTGGGTTGGTGCCGACGTCGATGACGATCGCGCCCGGGGCCACGTGGCCGGCCCCGATCAGCTGCGCCCGGCCCGCCGCCACGACCAGGATCTCGGCCTCCCGGCAGACCGCGGCCAGATCCCGGGTCCGGGAGTGAGTCACGGTCACGGTGGCGCTGGCCGCGATCAGCAGCAGCGCGGCCGGGCGGCCCACCACGGTCGACCGGCCCACCACCACCGCCGGGCGTCCGGCCGGGTCGATGCCCTCGGCGGCCAGGATCTCCATCACCGCGGCCGCGGTGGCCGGGGCGAACGCCCCTGGTTCACCCGCGGCCACGCCGCCCAGCGAGGCCGGGTTGGCCCCGTCCACGTCCTTGGCCAGGGCGATCGCGGCCCCGACCTCGATCGCGGTCAGTCCGGCGGGCAGCGGCGTCTGGCAGATGATGCCGTGCACGGCCGGGTCGGCCGACAGCCGGGCCAGCGTGGCCACGGTGGCGTCGGCGGCGTCCTCGGCGTCGGCCGGGAGCACCTGGTGGACGTCGACTTCGACGCCGGTCCGGCTCGCCTGGCGCTGCAGCGAGCGCACGTACCAGGCCGTGCCCGGGTCGTCGTTCGGGACCACGAT
>DASXJM010000334.1:0-15550 GCA_036497405.1 Streptosporangiaceae bacterium
CGTCGGGGTGGCGGGTGGCCAGCACCTGGGCCGCCTCGCGGGCGAAGGTCCGGGTCTCCTCGAAGCCTTGCTTGCGGTTGAGCGGGACGTGGACGTGCAGGCCCTTGCCGCCGGTGGTCTTGACGTAGGCGGTCAGGCCCAGCTCGTCTTCGACCAGTTCGCGCAGCCACAGCGCGCACTGGCGGGCGGCGTCGAAGCCGTCGTCGCCGGGCGGGTCGAAGTCCCACACGACCTGGTCGGCGCACTCCAGGCTGTCCACCCGGGACAGGAACACGTGGAACTCGATGACCGCCTGGTTGGCCAGGTAGACCAGCGTGGCGGCCTGGTCGCAGACCACGTGGCGGAGGGTGCCGCCCTCCTTCTTGACCTCGACGCTGGTGATCCAGTCGGGGAAGTACTTGCCCGGGTTCTTCTGGAAGATCCGCTGCTTGGTGATGCCGTCCGGGTACCGGGCCATGGCGATGGGCCGGTCCTTCAGGTACGGCAGCATCGCGTCGGCCACCTGGGCGTAGTACTCGACCAGCTCACCCTTGGTGATGCCGTCGCCCGCGCCGTCACCGGGAAACAGCACCTTGCCCATGTTGCTCAGCTCGAAGCTGTGCCCGGACGCCGTGACGTGCTGGCCCTCGATCTGGACGCTCACTGGGGCACCTCCCGGACCACCTCGGAGGCGGCCTTGTCCCGCCGCAGGCCCTGGAAGCGGGGGTGGCGCAGCTGCAGGTCCCGGGTCCACTCGGAGAAGCCGATCTGGGCCACCAGTTCCGGCCGGACCCAGTGCACGTCCCGGTGGGGCAGGTCGCCGTAGTCGAACGGCGGCTGGTCCTGGCCGATGTCTTCCATCTCGGCCAGCAGGCTGCGCAGCGTCCTGGTGTCGAAGCCGGTGCCGACCTTGCCCGCGTAGGCCAGCTTGCCGTCGGGGTCGTAGTACCCGAGCAGCAGGGCGCCGAAGGCGACCCGGGAGCGCTGCGGGTCGGTCCAGCCGCCGATGACGAACTCCTGGTTGGTCTCGCACTTGAACTTCAGCCAGTCCTTGCTGCGGCCGGCCCGGTACGGGGAGTCGGCCAGCTTGGCGATCAGCCCCTCCCAGCCCGCCTGACAGGCCTCGGCGTAGAACGCCTCCCCCTCGGTGTCCCGGTGCTCGGTGAACCGCAGCGGGTCGTCGAACGACAGCAAGCTGGCCAGCACGTCCTTGCGCTCGCGCAGCGGCCGGGGCCGCGCGTCCTGGTCGCCGGCGTAGAGCACGTCGAAGATGTAGTAGAATACCGGCACCTTGCGCAGCAGCTGTGGCCCGGGGCTGGTGACGTGGATGCGCGACTGGAGCAGCTCGAAGCTGGTCTCGCTGCCCTGGAAGGCCACGATCTCGCCGTCGATGATGAAGTCCTGGCTGCCCTGCTCGCGCAGGGCCGCGGCGATCTCGGGGTAGTTGTTCGACACCTCCTTCTGATTGCGGGTCATCATCCGGATCGAATCCCCCGCGCGGAAGGCCAGGCAGCGCTCGCCGTCCAGCTTCCGCTCGTACAGCCAGGCCGGGTCGGAGAACCGATCCCGCGTCAGCGTGGCCAGCTCAGGCTCCAGCCAGTCGGGCTGCTTGGCTTGCTTCCCCGTGCTGCTCATCCGGTCGCGCCCTCCGTGGCCGCGGCCGGGTCAGGGCCGCGTATCAGTTTCTCCGTCGGGCTTGCCCGGCACCGCGTTGCTCACTATGCGCACCGTGCCCGGACGCCCGTCTTGATCATCGTCCCCCGGGTTCTCCGTCGCCGCCACCTGGACCCCCGGGGCGTCGGCCACGTCGCCCTGGGGCGTGGGCCCGGACGGCATCATGTCCTCCACCGCTTTACCGGGGCCGGTCTCGGCCGGCTCCCGATCGGCGGCCTGGGCGTCCGCGACCCGCTGCAGCGGAGCGTTCCCGCCGCCGCGGTTGTCGTCGTGGCTGGCCGGAATCGGCTCGTCGCGGGCCTGGTTGGTCTGCTCGCCGTCGTAGGGTCCCTGCGATTCAGTCATGCTCCCGCCCTACCCGCAGGTTTGAAATCCGAACACTCTGGTAGTAGCAACCTACGGTTCGCGAACCCCCGGGAGGCTTCATGGCGTTTGCCCTGGCCGCACACCCGCTCACCACTCAGCGTGAAGAGCTGAGCACGCTTGAGGACACCGATCTGCTGCGGATTGTCCGGACCCATCCGCACGGCGACGGCCTGCGCTCCGAGGCCTGCGAGACCCTGATCGGCCGGTACCAGCGGCTGGTGCGGCACTGCGTACGCCAGTACCAGGGCAGCCCCGAATCCGCCGAGGAGCTGATGCAGGTCGGCTACGTCGGCCTGCTCAAGGCGATCAACAACTTCGACCCCGGCTTCGGCGGCAGCCTGGCCGCCTACGCCCAGCCCTGCGTCAGCGGCGAGATCAAGCGGCACTTCCGGGACAAGCGCTGGCAGGTCCACGTGCGCCGGTCGGCCCAGGAACTGCTGCTGCTGGTGCGCGGGGCCACCGATGACCTCACCCAGCGGCTCGGGCACACCCCCAGCGATGCCGAGCTGGCCCACCACCTCGGGATCGGGGCCGAGGACCTGCGTGACGCCCGCCGGGCCGATCTGGTGCTGCACACCTATTCGCTGGACGCCCCGGCCACCGGAGACCAGGAATCAGTGCCGCTGGCCGACCTGATCGGCGCGGCCGACGAGCACTTGGGCCACGCGGTGGACATGACCGCCATCAGTACCCACTGGGGTGAACTGCCCGCCCGTGAGCAGCGCATCCTGGCCTTGCGGTTCTACGGCAACCGGACCCAGGCCGAGATCGGCGAGCAGCTGGGCATCTCGCAGATGCACGTGTCCCGGCTACTGACCCGGGCCCTCGGCTACCTGCGGGATCAGCTCATGATTGATGAGGCCGGCCATTCTGGCGGCGACGACTGAAATACCGGCGATAAGCACCGGCCAGCGGGCGGCGTAAAAGGCGAGCCGCTGGGAAGGCTGACGGCACCATGACGATCACTCCCCGGGCCCCCGCGTGCCGCACCCCGGCAACAGCGTTAATTCGGTACTGTTCCGGGCATCCTGGGTACACCTATCACCGGTCAGCCCCACTCCCACGAGCTAGGCCTGAGCATTTCTCCGGAAAGGAGAACTCCCGATGAGGATCGGCATCAGCCTGTTCTGGCTCGCCGTCGGGGCCATTTTCACGTTCGCCGTCACGGCCAACACGTCCGTGTTCAACCTGCACATTTTCGGCATCGTCATCATGATCGTCGCCCTTATCGGCCTGTTCACGCCGAAGCGCGGCTATGAATGGCTGGGCCGGCGGGTCGTCGTCCGGCGCACCCGCCGCGGTGGCACCACCCAGGTGGAGCAGCGGGCCTACCCGCCTTACGTGCTGCAGAACCCGGGCACCGGCAATGCCGAGTCCGGCATCCCGGACCGGCCCAGCCTGGAGCCGGACCCCGAGGTGGGCCGCCTGCAGGACCCGATGCAGGCCGAGGTGGACCCGGCCGAAGAATCCCGGCACGCCCATTCCCCGGCCGAGGAGATGGCCACCGAGCGGGCCAACACGTACTACGCGGAAGACCCGGACCCGGCGCGGACCCCGCCGCCCCCGGCGCCGCCGCGGCAGGTCGGTCCCAACGACACCGAGGTCATCGAGGACGTGTACGAGGAGCCGCCGCGCTGACGCGCCGCGCCGGTCAGGCCGCGGTGGTCAGCGCAGCTCGATGATCGCGGCCGAGCCTTCGCCGTCGCCCTGGTCGTCGTCTTCATCGCGGCCGGGCGGGTCCAGCACGCGGAGCGCCAGCACGGTCAGGTCGTCCCGCATCTCCCCGGCCGAGAACGCCTCGGCCCGGGCCTGGATGCCCGCGACCACCTCGCTGGCCGACCGGCCGGCCATCCGGACCAGCTCGTCGGTCAGCCGCTCCTCGAAGTAGCGCAGGTCCGGGCTGCGGGTCTCGGTCAGGCCGTCGGTGAAGAAGAACAGCGTGTCCCCCGGAGCCAGCGCGACCTCCTCCAGGCCCGGCTGAGCTTCGGGGAACAGTCCCAGCGGCAGCCCGCCGCCGCCGGTCATCTCGACCCGGCCGTCCGCGCGGATCACGGCCGGACCGGGGTGGCCGGCCGTGCCCAGCGACACCTGCAGCCCGCCCCGGCGCCAGGCCAGCTGCGCGGTCTTGGCCGTGACGAACCGGCCGCCGGGCTCGGTGGCCAGCAGCACGTCGTTGGCCCGCTGCAGGACCTTGACCGGGTCCGGTTCCCAGTGCGCGATGACCCGGATGGCGTAGCGGGCGGCCGCGGTCAGCGCGGCCGCCTCCTCGCCCTTGCCGGTGACGTCACCGATGGTGAGACCCCAGCCGTCCGGGGTCTGGTACACGTCGTAGAAGTCGCCGCCCACGTCCATGCCTTCGGTGGCACTCATGTAGGCGGCGGCCAGCTCGATCCCGGGCACGTCCGGCAGGACCCGTGGCAGCAGGCTGTTCTGCAGCGCCTCGGCCACCTCGGACCGGCGCCGGAACAGCCGGTCGACCCGGATGGCCACGGCCAGCTGACCGCCCAGTTCTTCGGCCAGGGCCAGGTCCGCGATCTGGAACGGGCCTTCCCCGGCCCGGCGGCACAAGGTGATGACGCCGTAGCCGCGGGGCCCCTCGGCGATGGGCACGGACAGCACCGAGGTGGCGCCCAGCTTCATCAGCAGCGGCACGCCGTCGGGCCCGGCCCCCAGCATGCTGGTGTCGTCCGACCGGGCCTGGAGCAGCGACTTACCGGTCTCGTGGACCTGGGCCGGGAGCGTGCCCGGCTCCGGCTCGGTGTCCCGCACCAGCCGTGCGGTCAGTTCGGACTCCTCCCCGGTCGGGCCGACCGCGACCTGGCGGCGCAGCCGGCGGCCGCGAATCACATCCACGATGACCCAGGAGGCGAACTCCCCGGCCAGCAGGCGCGCGCACCGCTGCAGGGTCAGGGACTCGCTGAACGAGCTGTTCTCCAGCAGCAGCCGGGTGATCGCGGTCAGCAGGTCCATCCGCTGGGCCATGGTCCGCACGGCCCGCATGGTGGCTGCGCTGGGCTCGGTGGCCGAGGGCGACGGGGCCCGCTCCTGGTCCGGGGCGGTCCCGGACCGGCGGGACGGGCCGGGCTTGGCCGCGGCCGCGCGCCCCGAGGCCATCGTGGCTGGGGTGGCGCGTGAGGCGGCCGCCTTTTTCGAGCCTTTTGTGGCCGTTGTGGCCGGCGGGGGGCTCGTTGTTTCGGCGGCTGTTTCGTCGGCGGCTATTTCGGTGGTGTCGGAGACGAGCTCGGTGGCCAGAATGATCTGGGCGGCCGAAGTGTTCTGGGCGGCCGGGGTGGCGTCCGGGTCCGGGGGCTCGCGGAGCAGCGGGACTTCATAGCTGGCCGTGACGAGCAGGACGCCGGAGTCTTCGGGCAGGGTGATCGGCTCGACCGTGAGCCGGACCTGGACCACGCCGCCGGCGCCGAGCAGGCCGGCCTCGGTCTGCCGGGCCCGGCCGGTGCGCGCGGCCGCGACCAGGTAGGTCTGGACCGCGGCCCGGGACGGTAGGTCCACGAACACCGTGAACGGCTTGCCCGCCGCGTAGGCCGGGCGGGAGCCGATGATGTCGCTGGCCCGGTTGTTGACCCGGCGCACGGTGCCGTCCCGTTCGAGCAGAAACAACGCTACCGGGGCTTCCTGGAACACCGCTCGCAGCAGGCGCCGCTCGGCCCGGGTCTGCTCGGACGGGGCGTCGGCCTTCCGGGCCGCGTTCTGGGCCTGCATCGCGGTCAGCGCGTCGATGGCCCCGTCCAACTCGGCGAAGGCCGCGTCCAGCAGCGGCTGGATCTGGGCCCCGGGCAGGCCGGCCGCCTGCTGCAGCGCATCCCGCCGGGCGGCCAGCTCGGCGAGCTCGGACTCCGGGGGCTCAGGGCCTCCCGCTGGTGGCATGGCTGGTCCGTCCGGGGTTACTCGGTGGGGGTCACTGGCTGGGCTCGGCCGCGCTGATGTCGGCCAGGGCGGAATCCTCGCCGCGGCTGACGGCCAGGTCGCCGATGGACACGATGCCGACGATACGGCCGGCGTCCATGACCGGCAGCCGCCGGACCGCGTGGGCCTGCATGACCCGGGCCGCGTCGTCGGCCTCGTCGTCGGCGCCGACCGCGATCAGATCGGAGCTGACCAGCGGGCCCACCGGAGAGTCGGGCGGGGCCGACTCGGCCACGGCCCGGACCACGATGTCGCGGTCGGTGATCAGGCCGCAGAGCCGGTCCCCGTCCACGACCAGAACCGCCCCGACCGCGGTGTCCCGCATGGCCTGGGCCGCGTCGGCGATGGTCTGGTCCTGCTGGAGCACGATCGGCTCCGCGGTCATCACATCGCGCACCTTGGTCACTGGAGTCTCCTGTTCTGGGCTCGGCGCCGGGTTTACGCACCTTAAGGCACACCGTATTCAGCAGCCGCGCCGGCCTCGTTTGGCCTAGGGAAGAAGGGGTACCGCGTCGTACAGTGAAAGCCGATTGCGCAACCACCAACGGCATTGTGCTGTGCCGCCTTTTGACCTTAGGGGCAGATATCTCATGACCAGGCCGATCGGGCCCGACGACGGGCCGCCGCAGACGCGCCCGGTGGTGGACGTACGCACGCTGTGGGCCGGCGGGGTGGCCACCGCCATCGTGGCCGCGCTGGTCGCGCTGGTTGGCGTGGTGGTCTGCCGCTGGCTGTTCAGCATCCCGCTGCTGTCGCCGGAGAGCCAGGGCACCTACGGCGACGCCCATACCACCGACGTGGTGATCCTGGCCGCCGCGGCCGCGTTGCTGGCCACCGGGCTGGCTCACCTGCTGCTGACCGCGGCGCCCCGGCCGATGACCTTCTTCACCTGGATCGTGGCCCTGATCACGCTGCTCATGGTGCTGTTTCCGTTCAGCACCTCGGCCCCGATCTCGCAGAAGGTCGCGACCGCCGCGGTCGACCTGGTCATCGGCTTCGCCATCGGCTCGCTGCTGAACGGGGTCGGGTCCCGGGCCGTCCGGCAGCGCCGGGTGCCGCCCCGCGGCGGCTACGACGAGTACAACCAGGACACCTACCCGCAGCAGGGCCAGCCGGGCGGTTACTACAATCAGGGCGGGTACGACCAGAGCCAGTGGGGTCCGTCCGGGCGATCCCGGGGGCCTGCCAACTAAGGCCGAAGCCGGGCCCGGGCGAGGGGGATCCGCCGGGCCGGGCCGCCTGGAGGCTGGACCTCGGTGAACGCACCTTCCAGAGGGGAGAACGTGACTGAAGTGGCTCATGCGCCCGGCTTCGGTAAGCCGCTGGGAGCGCCGCCTGCGGGTGCGGAGTCCGTCCCGTTCCACCTCGACCTGTCCCCGCTGCGCCGCCTGGTCCGGACCCGGGCCCGCGCCGCCGGGCTGGCCCCGCACCGCGTGGTCGATCTGGTGCTGGCCGTCGGCGAGGCCACCGCCAACACGGTCCGGCACACGGGCGGCGCGGGGCTTCTGCGCATCTGGCAGGACAAGACCGAGATCGTGTGCGAGGTCAGCGACTCCGGCCGGCTGAAGGACCCCCGGGCCGGGCAGCTGCCGCCGCCGGCCGGTACCCGCGGCGGCCAGGGCCTGTGGATCATCCAGCAAGCCTGCGACCAGGTCGAGCTGCACTCCTCCGAGGCCGGGACCGTGATCCGGATGCACATGCGCCGGGACGCCTGACCCGGGAGCCCAGACCGCACTGAGCCCGGTCACGCCGTCCGTGACCGGGCTCCAATCTGTGACCTTCGATATAAAAATATTGAAGGTCAGTCGCGAGCGTCCTGTTCCGGATGGGCGATCCCCAGCGCCGCGAGCAGCTCATGCGTGCTGTGGTACCGGGACCGGCCGGGCAGGGCCGAGACCCGGGCCACCAGGGCCGGCGAGCCGCCCTTTTGATCGAGGATGGCCAGCAGGTCGTGGCGGCCGAGCGGAAACTCGTCCCGGGTCAGCTGCCGGGCCAGCTCGCTGCGCAGGTCGATGGCCTCGTCCTCCGACGGCGTGGCCGTCGTGTCGGCCTGGAACAGCTCGCGCTGGTCGTCGACGGGCTCGGGCTCGCGCCATTCTTCGCTGCGCGCTTCCTGCGGGTCGCCGCGGACCAGGTCCTCGGTCTCCTGGGCCAGCTCGTCGTCGCGCTGCGCTCCGTGCTTGGTGTTTCCGCGTTCCATCAGGCCTCCCTGCTCTCGTCGGCCAGTTGCGGCAGTACCTGCCCAGCGTAGAACTCGAAGAACCCCTCGGCCGACCCGCCCACCTGCTGGATGAACACCTCGTCGAAACCCGCGTCCAGATACTCGCGGATCGCGCCGGTGTGCACCGCCGGGTCGGGGCCGCAGGGGGCGGTCACCATGTCCTCGGTCACCAGCGAGGACACCGCGCCGAAGTGCCGGGGCAGCTCGAGCAGCTGCGCGGTCTCGCCGGGCAGGAAGTCGTTGGGCCAGAGCCGGTGGAAGGTCTTGCGGGCCCGGCCCTCGTCGCTGTCCCAGGCCACCTTCAGGCCGCCCAGCGCGGGCTTGTTCCGGCCGCCGCTGTCGCGGAACGTGCGGACCAGATCGGCCTCGGGCGCCACGTTGATGTAGCCGTCACCGATCCGGCCCGCGAGTTCGGTGGCCTTCGCCCCGAACCCGGACACGTAGATGGGCGGCGGGGCCGCGGGCCGGGAGTAGAGCCGGGCCGTCTCCACCGTGTAGTGCGGACCGTGGTGGGTGACCAGCTGGCCGGTGAACAGCTCCCTGATCACCGCGACCGCCTCTTCCAGCATCTCCAGCCGGACCTCGGCCGAAGGCCAGCGCTGTCCGGTGATGTGCTCGTTCAGGGCCTCCCCGCTGCCGACGCCGAGGACGAACCGCCCGTTGGTCAGTAGCGCCGACGTGGCCGCGGCCTGGGCGATCACCGCCGGGTGAATGCGAACCGTCGGGCAGGTCACGAAGGTGGTGATCGGCAGCGACGTGACCTGGGAGATGGCCCCGATCATGGACCAGACCAGACCGGACTGGCCCTGCTCGTCCAGCCAGGGATGGAAGTGGTCGGAGATGGCCAGCGACTGGAATCCGGCCTGCTCGGCCAGCTTGGCCTGGCGGACGAGCTCGGCGGGGTCGTACTCCTCGGAGGAAAGGAAATATCCGAACCGGGCCATGAGGGCTCCCTTCTCGACGGTGATCTTCTGACCTGCGATGAAGGGATGCCGCTACCCGGTGTCAAGGCGGCTACACCGGGTAGGAGAGCAAGCCCGTGGCCAGGCTGTGACCTGTTGGTTGTTTGTCGCGCGGCAATAAGGGATATGCTCTCTAACAGCGGTGCCTACGACGCAGGCACGCACGCGCCGTCCGGCGCACTCGCCACTGGCGAGTGCTGGGACGAGACGTCGGTACCGCCGATTCTTCTCTTCTCCCCCGGCACCCCGGTCCTATTCACGGATCTGGCGGGTCGCTGCGACTGCGGACGTAGCTGATGCATCACTTGCCGCGAGGAGTCAAAAACTCATGAAGATCGCACTCGTTGCCGAAGACGCCACCACCCTCTTCCACGCCACGAGTAACGAGCCCGCCACCCAGGAGACCCGGGTGGCCGCGCTGGCCAGCGAGCTGGCCCGCCAGGAGCACGACGTCACCGTGTACGCCCGCAAGGACGGCGCGGAGCTGCCCGACACCGACAAGCTGCCCGGCGGCGCCATCGTCGAGTACGTCACGGCCGGCCCGGCCGAGCCGCTGGCCGACGAGGCCGTGCTGCCGCACATCCGCACGTTCGCCGACGCCCTGGCCGCGCAGTGGCAGGACGACCGGCCCGACGTGGTGCACGCCATCGGCTGGACCGGCGGGCTCGCGGCCCTGGCCGCCACCCGCGACCGCAAGATCCCGGTCGTGCAGACGTTCCACTCGCTGCGGGCGGCCGAGCGGCGGCACCACATCGCCGACGACGGCTGCACCCTGGCCGAGCACGCCACGACCGAGACCGGGGCCCGGGACCGGCTGGAGCGGGCCGTGGCCCGCAGTGCCGACCTGGTCATCGCGACCAACGAGGACGAGGTGTCCGACCTGGCCGGGCTGGGCGTGCCGCGGTCCGGCATCAGCGTGCTGCCGTTCGGCGTCGACTCGGACTTCTTCAGCGCCGAGGGCCCGATCGCCCCGCGCGGTGAGCAGCCGCGGCTGATCGCGGTGGCCACCCACCTCAAGCGGGACGGGCTGGAGACCGTGGTCCGGGCCCTGCCCGAGATTCCCGAGGCCGAGCTGATCATCGTGGGCGGCCCGGCCCGGCCGATGCTGCGCCAGGACCCGGAATGCTGCGACCTGGCCCGGCTGGCCGGTCACCTGGGCGTGGCCGACCGGGTCAAGTTCGCCGGCCAGGTCAGCCAGGACGACATGCCCGCCCTGCTCCGCTCGGCCGACCTGATGATCGACATGTCCTGGTACGAGCCGTTCGGCATGGCCAGCCTGGAGTCCATGGCCTGCGGCACCCCGGTCATCGCCTCGGCCATCGGCGGTCACTTGGACACCGTGGTCGACGGCACCACCGGCCTGCTGGTCACGCCGGGTCAGCCCAAGGCGCTGGCCCGCCGGATCCGCAAGCTGCTGGCCAACCCGATGCTGCTGGAAGGCTTCGGCATCGCGTCGGCCGACCGGGCCCAGGCCCGTTACAACTGGGAGCGCATCGGCCGCGAGACCATCGCGCAGTACAGCAAGACCCAGGCGCCGGTGGTGGCCCCGGTCGAGACCGACGCCGACGAGGAGCTGGACGAGGCCATCGAGCAGGCCGTCGAGCACTCCAACGCCGCGTAAGCGTCACAGAAAGGAACGGCCGGGCCCCATCCCGCTTGGGCCCGGCCGTTCTCTTGTGTCCGGGGTCAGGCGGCGATGGCCTCGTGGCCGGCCAGCTTGGTCCGCAGCGCGCGGCGGGCCCGGTGCAGCCGCGACATCACCGTGCCGATCGGGGTGCCCATCATGGCCGCGGTCTCGTGGTAGGTGTAACCCTCCACGTCAGCCAGGTAGACCACAATGCGGAAGTCTTCCGGCAGCTCGCGCAGGGCCTGCCGGAGCGCCTCGGCGGGCATCCGGTCCAGCGCCTCGGCCTCGGCCGAACGCAGCGCGGGCAGGCCCGACGGCCACAGCGGCAGCGCCACCCGGTCGACCAGATCCTCCCGGAGCAGCATCGGGGCCCGGTCCCGGCGGCGGTAGCCGCTGATGAAGGTGTTGGTCATGATCCGGTAGAGCCAGGCGCGGACGTTGGTGCCCGGCTCGAACTTGCCGAACGCGGCCCAGGCCTTGGCCATGGTCTCCTGCACCAGGTCTTCGGCGTCCTCGCGGCCTCTGGTCATCCGGACCGCTACCGGGAACAGCTGGGCGGTGTAGGGCACGGCCTCGTCCTCGAAACGGGCCACCAGTTCGGGCGGGGGACTCTCCATGACTAATTCGTGCCCCGAAAATTGCAGCTCTACCAGGCTGCGGGCATTTGCGGTCAAGCCTGGGGGGCGTCCTGGGTCTCGAGGATGTTCCGGGCCACGTCGGTCACCTTGACGTGCTGAGTCTGGGATATCCGGCGCATGCGTTCCAGGGCTTCGGCCGCCGAGCAGCCCAGGGCGTGCATCAGGATGCCCTTGGCCTGGTCGACCACGGCCCGGCTCTCGACCGCGTTGCGCAACTGGACCGCCTCCCGCTGCGCCTCACCGTAGGCCGAGGCGTTGGCCAGCACGGCGCCGCCGAACGCGGCCAGCGTCTCCGCGAACGGGGCCTGCTCGCTCTCGAACGCCCCGGCCCGCACGCCGGCGATGGACAGCACCACGGTCAGCGGCGGGATCTCGTGCACCAGGGCCAGCTGGGAGCGGACGCCCCGGCACAGGGCTTCGGTCATCCAGTCGGGCCAGCGGAGATCGCGCAGCGTGTCCCGGACCGCCACCGGCTGCCGCTCGCGCAGGGCCTGGATGGAGGGGCCGGCGCCTGCGCGCAACTGGTATTCGGCCAGGTCAGCGAGGTCCGGGTGGGTGGAAGTCAGGCCGACCAGCTCTTTGTCGCGCCACAGCATGGCGGTGGCGCCGCAGCAGCCGTTGACCTCGCGCACGGCCAGCTCGGTCAGCCGGTTCAGCGACCGCATCGGGGCGGAATTCCCCACGCTCAGCAGGTCGGCCGCGTCCCGGGCCAGATCGTCGATGAGCATCTGACCTCCGCTGGGATTAGCTGCTGAAACTGGCACCCGAGCGGGCAAGCGGGCCAGGCGCCGCGCGGACGAGCTCGTCCCCTCATTCAACACGAATCCTCGCACTGTTGCCACTCGGCAAATGTCACGAATCGGGCCCCGGCCGCGAGGGGTGGCGGCGGGGCCGCTTCTTGCTGTTATCAGAACGCGGGGCGCGGGGCGCGGGGGTTTGGGAACACTTGTTTGCACATGCTGCATAAAAGTGTTCCCACTACGGAGGAGCCCCGGTAGTGCTGAGGCGATCGTGACTTCTGGGGCTGGATGGGCATTGGGGTGAGCGGGTGACGGGCCGAGCCGGAGAGACCGGAGAGAGTCGCCGGGCGGCCCGGGGGGCGCGGGTATCGTGCGGGCGGTGGAGATCGAGGTGCGGGGCAGCGGGAGCGCGGCCGGGTGGCCGGAGCCGGGGTGCTCGTGTGCGTCGTGCCGGGGGGCCGTGGGCAAGGGGGAACGGAGGGCTCCGTTCCAGCTCGTGGTGGACGGGGTGCTGGAGTTGCCTGTGGGGTCTGTGGGGTCTGTGGGGCGGGTGGGGCTTATGGGGTTTTTGGGAGGGGGGATGCCTGGGGGGTACGGGGTTCGGGAGCTGGATGGTGGGTGGGAGGTGACCGGGCCGGATGGGGTCCGGTTGCTGGCCGGGGCCAGGCCCGAGGCGCCGGAGGCAGCCGGGGAGCCGGGGCGGTATGACGTGGTGATGCTGGATCTGGGGAGTGAGCCGGGTCAGCTGGGGTGGTTGCGGGCGCGGGGGGCGGTGACCGATGGGACCTTGGTGCTGGCCGGGTTGGTGGGGCACCAGGTTCGGTCCGAACGCGAGCTGGCTCGGCGGTGCCGGATCTGGGGGGCGGTGCTGCCGCGGGACGGGGAGAGCTTCACCGTGCCGGGGCCGACGAAGCGGGAGCCCGCGCGGGCGCAGCGCGTGCTGGTGCTGGGCGGGAGCGGATCGGGTAAGTCGGCCGAGGCCGAGTGGCGGCTGGCGGCCGAGGCCAGCGTGACCTACGTGGCCACCGGGCCGCGGCCGGGACCGGAGGACGCGGAGTGGGCGGCCCGGGTCGCGGCGCACCGGGAACGGCGTCCGGCCTGGTGGCGGACGGTGGAGACGGGGACCGAACCGGCCGCCCTGGCCCGCGAGCTGGGCCGCGCGGACGGGGCGGGTGGCGCCGTGCTGGTGGACAGCGTCACCACCTGGCTGACGGCGGCCATGGATGAATGCGGAGCGTGGGACGGGTCGCCGGACGCGGCCGGGCGGCTGGCCGGGCTGGTCAGCGAGCTGGTGGCGGCCTGGCGGCAGACCCGCGGGTACGTGGTCGCGGTCAGCGACGAGGTCGGCCTGAGCGTGGTGCCGCCGACCCAGGCCGGCCGCATATTCCGCGATGAGCTGGGAAGACTCAATCAGCGGCTGGCCGCCGACGCCGACGAGTTCGTCATGATGGTGGCTGGCCGGCGGCTGGTAACCGCAGACTGACCAAACGGCTCTTGCGGGCCGGAAGGTCGCCATTTACGCTGCGATAACGATCCGGGCGTCCGCATGGCCGCTCGCTGGCACGGTATGGGCGGTGGCAGTTACCGTTAAGCACAGAAGGGGTCCACGGGGGAAGACCGGCCCCCCGCGACCGACAGCTGACTCGGAGGCAACGCCATGACGCGCGTCGTTGTCGTCGGCGATCTCATGACCGATGCCGTCGCCCACGCGCTGTACCCACTCGCCCGTGGCAGCGACACCGCCGCCACCGTGTCCATGCACGGGGGCGGTTCCGGAGCCAATATCGCCGCCTGGCTGGCGGTGGACGGCAACGATGTGGCGTTCGTCGGCCGCCGCGGCGCGGACATCGCCGGGCGGAACCGCGACATGGAGCTCATGGGCTACGGCGTGGACGCCCGCCTGGTCATGGACCCCGAGCGGCCCACCGGGACCTGCGTCGTCATGATCACCCACAAGGGTGAGCACACCATGCTGTCCGACCCCGGGGCCAACTCGGCGCTGTCCCCCGACGACCTGCCGCGCGACCTGTTCGCGGGCGGCAACCACATGCACGTGTCCGGGTACACGCTGCTCAGCGAGGGAGCGCGGCCGGCCGCCCTGGCCGCCATCCAGTACAGCATCCGGGCCGGCATGTCGGTCTCGGTCGACGCCGCGTCGGCCGCGCCGCTGGAGCGGGCCGGGGCCGAGCCCTTCCTGGAGCTGAGCAACGGCGCCACCCTGCTGTTCGTGAACGAAGCCGAGAGCCAGGTGCTGACCGGCCGCGACGACGCCGAGCAGGCGGCCCGGGTCCTGACCGCCTGGTATCCGCAGGTCGTGGTCAAGATGGGCGGCGACGGCGCGCTGTTCTACGCCAACGGGCGCCCGCCGGTGCAGGTGCCCGCGCCGCCGGTGGACCGGATCGTGGACGGCACCGGGGCCGGCGACGCCTTCTGCGCCGGGTTCCTGGCCGCCTGGCTGGACAAGAAGCCGCCCGGCGAGGCCCTGTCCAGCGGGTGCCGCCTGGCCGCGCACGCCCTGGGCCTGGTCGGCGCCCGGCCCGTTCTGTAGTCCATGTCCGACTACCTGCGCGGGCTGTTCGGCCTGGACGGCCGGGTGGCCCTGGTCACCGGGGGCAGTTCCGGGATCGGCCAGGCCATGGCGGCGGCGCTGGCCGGAGCCGGGGCCCGGGTGGTGGTGCTGGCCCGCGGCGAGGCCGACCTGAAGGAGACCGTGGCCGCGCTGACGGCCGCCGGTGGCGTGGCTGATTGGGTGAGCGCGGACCTGGCCGACCGGGCCGCGCTGGCGGCCGGGGCGGACTCGGCGGCGGCGGCGTTCGGGGAGCCGGACATCCTGGTCAACTGCGCCGGGATCAACCTGCGCCCGCCCCTGGCCGAGCTGACCGAGGACCAGTGGGACCAGACCATGGCCGTGAACCTGACCGCGCCGTTCCGGCTCGGCCAGCGGTTCGGCCCCGGCATGGCCGCGCGCGGCTGGGGCCGGATCATCAACGTGACCTCCCAGCAGTACCACCGGGCGTTCGCCAACAGCGGCGGCTACGGAGCGTCCAAGGGCGGCCTGGCCGCGCTGACCCGCTCCCAGTCCGAGGCCTGGTCCCGGTCCGGGGTGACCGTCAACTCGGTGTGCCCGGGCTTCGTGCCCACGAAGCTGAACGCGGCGGTGGCCAACGATCCGGAGAAGTCGGCGGCCATGACGGCCCGGACCATGACCGGACGCAACGGGACGCCCACCGACTTCGCGGGGGCGGCCGTGTTCCTGGCCAGCGAGTCGGCGGCGTTCGTCACCGCGCAGACGCTGTACGTCGACGGCGGCTTCTCCGCCACCTGAAGTTCCCGGCCGCCGGAAGTTCCCGGGCCCGGGATTCCCGTTGGCTGTTGACAGAATTAGTTTGGAAAGTATACGAACTAATGGTTGGTGGGGG
>DASXJM010000335.1:0-2012 GCA_036497405.1 Streptosporangiaceae bacterium
GCCTCCCACGCCGACCCCCGCGCCGCCCCATCACCACTGGAACGCGCCCGGTCCGGGTCAGCCGCCCGCAGTGCCGCGTAATACTCGGCCCGGCTCCTGGTCTCCGCCACCACCGGCCTGTCCGCAACCCCGTCAGCCCGCCCCCCCACCGAGCGCGGCCCAGCATCAGGCCCAGAGTCCGGCGCCGCCCGCCCATCGACCGCCACGCCGCCCTCCTTCCACCCGGCACCCGCCCCCCTGGCGAGCCTAAACCGCGCCGAAAACTGTCGTGATAGCACGATGCCGCTCAGCTTAAGTTGATCTCGGAACCGAGCCACCACCGCACCGCGACCCGCTCACCTCAGGCAGGTTCGCGCCCGCCGCGCCAGCCCGGCTCCTTAACGATGTCATCAAGGAAGGCCGGGACAGCAGCACAGGGTGACCAGGAATAGTGTGCTAGTCCACAGCCACTTAGAACTGGCCCTCAAGACTGGCAGTTGAACTTGGCACTCGAAGTTGGCCACCACTCAGATGTGGCCGCCATCCATGACCGGAGCGGAAGGATTGTCGTGCCCGCGGATACGCGCCCTGTCCTCTATGTTGTCGCGTGCGGTGCGTACCCAACCGGCCAGCTGCCCGCGTTCGTGCGCGACGCGCAGGTCCAGGGGTGGGACGTCTGCGTCATCGCCACGCCCGACGGCGCCAAGTTCCTGGACGCCGGGAACCTGTCCGGCCTGACCGGCCACCCGGTTCGCTCCCGGTACAAGCGCCCGGACGAGCCCGACGTGCTGCCGTCCCCGGACGCGCTGGTGGTGGCCCCGGCCACGTTCAACACGGTGAACAAGTGGGCCCAGGGGATCAGCGACACCCTGGCCCTGGGACTGCTCAACGAGTCGGTCGGGCTCGGCCTGCCCATCATCGCGGTGCCGTGGCCGAACGCCGCGCTGGCCGCCCATCCGGTGTTCGTGCGCAGCATCAGCACGCTGCAGGAATGGGGTGTGACCCTGCTGCTCGATCCGAGTCGGCTGCCCCCGGTCCCGGCCCACCGCCCGGCCGTCTCCGAGGCGGTCGCGGGCCAGGTCCAGCCGGAACCACCGGCGTTCCCGTGGGATGAGCTGAAGGTCCTGCTCCCGAGCCTGCGCCCCCAGCCCGCCGAGCCGCGTAACAGCTAGGAACGGGCGGCTAGGAATCCAGCGGGCACACCCACTTCACGGTGGTGTCGAGGGTGTGGTCGCCGGAGCCGGTGACGTTGATCCGAAACGTGCCGCCGGTCTTGGTCACGGCCACCGTCACCGCCGTCGCGCCAGTCAGCGAGGCCACCGGGCCGTGGGCGCCGGTGACGGTGGCGCTGAGCGTGCCGCGGTACTGGCCGGCGCCGTGGTACCCGCTCACCCGCACGGTGAACGAGTGAACCAGACCGCCCGCGGCCGCCTTGCTGATCAGCGCGACATAGGTCGAGCGGGCTGCTTCGCAGGTCACCGAGGCGGTGGCGGTGCCGTTGGCCCGCACCGGCCGCAGGTCAGCCACGGTCACCGACCCAGCGTGGCCGGGGGCCTGGGCGGCCGCGCTCCCGCTGATCCCGGACGCCCCGCCCGAACCGCCAGCCCCAGAACCGGAACCGGGCCCGGCCACCGCCGTCGACCCGGGCCCGGCCGCCACGGCCGCACCCCCAGCCGCGGTCCCGGACGGATGCACCGGGACCGGCGCGGCGCTGGCCGCCCCGGTGCCCCGGACCGACGGAGCCGGCTGCCGCGGCGCCCCGGCCGAGGTCGAGATCTGATGATGAGGCGAACTGCAGGCCGCCAGCGGTGCCACCGCCAGCGAAACCAGCAGTGCCGCCCGAGCGAACGTGGCCGTGCGGGTCGGCCCACTACGCATGACGACTCCTGTGCGAAACAGAGCGGGATGAGTGAGAAGTATTGAATCGGCTGGACCTGCCCGGATGACCGGAATCAGGAAAAATCCTGGCTAGAGTCGAGTCGTGAACGTTTCCCTCCACGACGTCCGGGCTGCCCTGGAGGAGCTGGGCCGGT
>DASXJM010000336.1:0-6924 GCA_036497405.1 Streptosporangiaceae bacterium
GTGGACAGCCCCATCAGCTCGGCGTCGGGCAGGGACTCCCCGCCCAGCGCGACCAGCGGCAGGCCGGTGGCCCGGAGCGCGGCCACCCCTTCCGGCCAGGCCTGACGGCCACCCAGCAGGCGAAGAACGACCAGGTCAGCGCCTTCGGTCAGGCTGGCCAGCCGGGTACTGAAGGCGGCCGGATCGTCGGCCGGGATCCGGGCCGGGTTGGCGGTCCGGTAGCCCGCGTCGGCGGCGCGGGCGGCCAGCAGTTCGGTGTCAGCCGTGGAAAGCAGCAGGATCGTAGCCACCGACCGATCCTGTCATGGCCGGCCGGGGCGATCAGGAGGGGCCGGGTTGCTCAGAAGGGCCGGCCAGGAAGCGATTGAGTTCGTCGCGGCCCGGCGCGGTGGCGGGCCCGGTGCGGGTGGTGGACAGGGCGGCGGCCGCGTTGGCCCGGGCCGCGGCCGCGGACGGAGGCAGGCCGTCGGCCATCGCGGCCAGGAACACCCCGGCGTGGGCGTCACCGGCACCGGTGGTGTCCACCGCGGCGACCCGGGGGGCCGGGATCGCGGCCAGCGGGCCGTCGCCGGTGGCCAGGACGCAGCCGGCCGGCCCGGTACGGACCATGATCGAGGCCCGCGGCAGGCGGGGGCGCAGCTGCCGGGCGGCTTCGGCGGGCTGGTCCGTCCCGGTGAGCAGGGCGGCCTCGCGCTGGTTGCAGCTCCACCAGTCGGCGCGGGCCAGGACCGGACCCAGGATTCCGGCCGGGATGTCCGCGACCAGGGGGCCGGGGTCGATGAACAGCGTCACCTCGGCGGGCAGGCCGGCCGCCCACCGGCCCAGGTCCGGGCCGGAGGCGGGCGCGGCCAGGCCGTAGCCGGACACGTAGACCGCGTCCCCGGGCCGGGCCCGGACCGCGTCCCACCCGTCCGGGGCGGGCAGGGATTCGGCGCCCAGGCTGGTCACGAACGTCCGCTCACCGGCCGGTTCGACCAGGGCGACGTCGAAGCCGGTGTCGGCGCGGGGATCACGGGGACGCAGCAGCTCGATGTTCTCGTCGGCCAGGGCGGAGCGGACCAGGTCGCCCCACGGGCCGGTGCCGTGCCCGCCCGCGTACCGGACCGGCAGGCCCTGCCGGGACGCGGCCGCCATGACGTTGAACCCGCCGCCGACGGCGACCCCGGAGGAAGTGGCGAGGAGGTCACCGCCGCGTTCGGGCAGGGACGGGACCCACATCATCAGGTCCACGAAGGCCTCGCCCGCGAACAGCAGCTGCCGGATCCCGGTCATGGGGCGCCGCGCAGGGCGAGCAGGGCGGCGGCCAGGCCGGGCAGGTCCAGCTGGTGCCGGTCGATGGTCTCCACGGCTTCGGCCGGGAAGGCGGCCAGGCCGTGGCAGGCGCCGGCCACCGCCCCCGCCATGGCCGCGATGGTGTCGCAGTCCCCGCCCAGCGAGGCGGCGAACCGGACCGTCAGCCAGGGGTCGTCCGGGGCGGCGGCCAGCGCGGCGAACGCGGCCGGCACCGATTCCTGGGTGGCCAGGCCGGTGCCGACCAGGCGGTAGATGAGGTCCATGGCCTCGTCGAGCGGCCGCCCCGCGACCAGCTGAGTGGCCCAGTCGATGCGGGCGGCGACGTCGGCGCCGGCCACCCAGCGGCCGCGTTCGGCGGCGAGGCGGGCGGCGGCCACCGCCGCCTTGGTGGCCTCGGGCACGGTGGCGCCGGAGATCCCGGCGCTGACCGCGGCGGCGACGGCGGCCGCCCCGGCCAGGGCCAGGCTGGTGCCGTGGGTGACGAAGCTGGCCTGGACCACGGCGTCGACCAGCGGGGCCAGAGGGCCGAGGGGGACGGCGATGCCGATCGGGGTCACCCGCATGGCGGCGCCGTTGGTGTCGCCGGAGGCGCCCGCCTCTTCGGGTGGTGTCCCGGCCTGGACGGCGGCCAGGGCCCGGCGGGTGGACGGGCCGAGCAGGTCGAGGGAGCCGCGGGCCTTCATGTCCGCTTCCCAGGCCACCAGGGCGGCGGCCAGCTCGCCGGGGTCGATCCGCCCCTGGCCGGCCACCAGCAGCCGGCCCAGCAGCACGGCCTGCTCGGTGTCGTCGGTGACGTCACCGGCCGGGTGGCCGGCGGCGATGGGGTGCCCGGCCGGCGCGGGCTCGAAGCCGGTCAGCAGGGGGCCGTAGCGGGCCACGATCTCCGGGCGGGACAGCAGCTGGGTCGGCATGCCGAGCGCGTCGCCGATGGCCAGCCCGTAGAGAGCGCCCGGGGCCCGGCGGGCTTCGCCGTCCCGCGCGCGGGGAAGATTGATCATCAGGCGCGATGTTTCAGCCGGGGCACGCGGCCTGTCAAACTGACACCGCACATTGGCCCGGAAGGAGCGTGGCGGTGAGCGCTTCAACGCAGGATCACGCCGGGGGCATCGAGCTCAACGGCATCAACGTCATCCGCGAGGACGAACGCGGTGGCCAGCCGCGGCAGCTGTTCTGGCCGTGGTTCGCGGCCAACATCTCAGTGCTGGGACTGAGCTACGGCGCCTTCGTGCTGGGGTTCGGCATCTCGTTCTGGCAGGCGGCGGTGGCGGGACTGGTCGGGATCGTGGTGTCGTTCCTGCTCTGCGGATTCATCGCCATCGCGGGCAAGCGCGGCGCGGCGCCGACGCTGATCTTGTCCCGGGCCGCGTTCGGCGTCCGCGGCAACAAGCTGCCGTCGGTGGTCTCCTGGATCTTGTGCGTGGGCTGGGAGATCGTGCTCACGGCGCTGGCCACGCTGGCCACCGCCACCGTGTTCCAGCGGCTGGGCTGGGGCGGCGGCGACGTGACCAAGGTCATCGCGTTCCTGATCATCGCCGCGCTGATCGTGGGCGGCGGCGTGCTCGGGTTCGCCACCATCATGCGGCTGCAGACGATCATCACCGTGATCACCGGCGTGCTGACCGTGATCTACTTCATCCTGGTCGCCGACAAGATCCACTGGAGCACGGTCTCGCACCTGAAGACCGGGTCGGCGGCCGAGTTCGTCGGGGCCATCATCTTCGTGATCACCGGCTTCGGGCTGGGCTGGGTCAACACGGCGGCGGACTACTCGCGCTACCTGCCCCGGCGCGCGTCGAGCCGGGCGGTGGTCGGGTGGACGACGTTCGGCTCGGCGATCGCACCGATCTTCCTGCTCGGCTTCGGGCTGCTGCTGGCCGGCTCCTCGACCAAGCTGAACGGCGCGATCTCGGCCGACCCGATCGGCGCGCTGACCACCATCCTGCCCACCTGGTACCTGTTCCCGTTCGCCATCGTGGCCGTACTCGGGCTGGTCGGCGGGGCGGTGCTGGACATCTACTCGTCCGGGCTGACCCTGCTGGCCGCGGGCCTGCGCGCCCCCCGGTACGTCGCGGCCATGATCGACGGCGTGCTGATGGTGGCGGGCACCATCTACGTGGTGTTCTTCTCGCACAATTTCATCGGGCCGTTCGAGGGTTTCCTGATCACGCTGGGCGTGCCCATCGCGGCCTGGTGCGGGGTGATGCTGGCCGACCTGCTGCTGCGGCGGCACGACTACGCCGACGCCGACCTGTACAACCCGGCCGGGCGGTACGGCGATGTGCACTGGACGGCGGTGGCGCTGATGGTGCTGGGCACGGTGGTCGGCTGGGGCCTGGTCGTCAACACGTCGGCGTCCTGGCTCAAGTGGCAGGGCTACCTGCTCGGCCCAATCGGCCTGGGCGGCAAGGGCGGCACGTGGGCCTTCGCCAACCTGGGGGTGGTCATCGCCCTGGTCGTGGCGTTCGTGGGCTGGCTGCTGATCGGGCGGCGGAGCGTGGCCGCCCAGGAGGGCACGGCCCCATCCTCTGAGGTGCCCGCGCCGAGCCGGGGCTGACGGGCGCCGCGGGGCTCAGAGGACGGTGGAGCCGTACATCTCGCCGAGCGGGTCGGCCAGCAGTTCGATGCGGGCGCCATCGGGGTCCCGGAAGTAGATCGACGCGCCGCTTTCGACCTGGTGGGGCACGCCGGCCGCGTCGAGTTTGCTGCGCAGGTGGTTCCAGGACTCCTTGGTGACCGAGATGGCCAGGTGGTGGAGGCCGCCCAGCACCTCGGCGTACGGGCCCACGTCCAGGCCGGGGAAGTCGAAGAAGGCCAGCAGGTTGCCGTGGCCGACGTCGAAGAAGAAGTGGGTGGAACCCTTGTAGTCCCGGTTCTCGATCACCTCGGTGAGCGGGAACTCGAGGATGCCCTGGTAGAAGCGAATGGTCTGCTCGACATTGGAGCTGATCAGGGCGGTGTGATGAATGCCGCGAGCGCTGCTGACCGGGCGCTGGGCCGACTGGTAGGTCTCCCGCAGCCGGGCGCGCTCCGTCTCGAGCGCAGCCAGATCGATCGGGGTCTCGGTCATGAGGTCTCTCCGGTTCCAAGGATCCCGCCAGCCGGCCGCGGCGGTGAAGGCTCGCGGTAAGGATTCCCCGGTCGGGCCGAGCCGAAGCCACCGGGCAGGCTTCCGCCCCTGGAGGGCCAGCCCCGGAATGGGGGCCGGCCCCGTTCAGGGCGCAACGGCTGAGCTGGCTTAATCGATCAAGCCAGCCGAGCTGACCTGGCGGCCTCAGCCGACGAGGTGGTCGTACTTCCCGTCCCGCAGCCCCGCCACCAGGGCCACGATCGCGTTGCGCGGGCAGATGAGCGCCGGGCCCTGCGGATCCCTCGAGTTCCGCAGGGCGACGGTCTCGGCGCTGATCCTGGCCATCTCCACACAGGCGCCCTGCGAGTTGCTGCGCTGGCTCTTCCGCCAGGCTGCTCCCGTTAGCTCCCCGGCGGACATGCCGTTATGTAGGGCATGCATCGTCTGTCTCCTGACGTAGCAGTGACCACAAAGCCGTGCGCTGACCACCCCGCCAGCAGCGCCGCAAGCGAAGCCGGCCGCACCCACGGCCCGTCCGCCCGGCCCTTACGGACCGAACGGGGTTCATGATATTGAAGATGCACGTGCATCCGCATGTCCTTTTGCAAAACCATTCGCACATTCATTCGCATGTGCTTTGGTGTCTGCCCAGGCCGCGCCCGCACGTGGTGTCCGATGTGCTGTGCTCAGATCCCCGATCGCCTTGCTGGCAAGGGTTTCTGAGCGGGCCTGGAATTCGCGGCGACTAAATAGTCTGGATGCCGCGCGTATCCGGGCGGCCCAGCCTCCCCGGCCGCGGCGCTGCCGGGTGGCTGATGCCACCGGGCCGGCCAGCGCGCCACAGGCCCCGTGCCGATTCCGAAGGGGCGCGACTGCCGCCGGGCGGGTCCGCCCGGCGGCCGTGCTCTCGTGCGGCCGGGTGGCGGCCCCAGGAGCGCTGAGCATCCCGGGCTACGGACCAACTGGTCACCGGAGATGGCGCCTGCCGACTGAACCGATACTTCCATTGCTCCCTCCACGTCCGGGCTTTCGCCCGCTGTCAGCATTCCTCCTTTCCCCGCTTTCAATGAAAAATAACCGATCTACAACCGTTGGCAAATACGCGTCATAACACCAGCTGAAAAACGATAATGTCTAATCATTCGACCTGATGGATTCTGATTGCCATTTCGGCAAATCGGAATTACGTGACCGGAATACAGTGCGGCCCGGAGCGGCCGGCCGCCGGGAGGGCCGCGGCGAAGGCGGCCGGATCGGAACGTTCAACCATCCGGCCTGCTGACGGGCTGTCTGCCCGCTGATCAGGCAGGCGCCCCAGGCCCTCCGCAGGCCTGGCTCGGGCCGGGCCCGCGCGGGGCGCCCGGTCTTGAGCTAACGGTTTTAGGACAGCCCGAGCCGGTCAGCGTGGTAAAAAATTGCGCTGACTGCCGGGTCTAATTAGCGGCGGGGAAGTCGATAACCGGACCGGCCGGGCGTCGAATAAGCGACGCGAGGACACCGGTTAAAGGTGCGGCATTACCGGCAGAATATTATCTGCTAACGCTTTAATTGACGCGTAACTGACGCAGCGCTTCGTATCGACGGCAGAAATTTCGTTGCGGCGGCATCACATCAGCCAGGGTGGTGCGGGCGGCGTGCCGGGCGGGCGGGAGCGTGGGAGCCCGGGGAGCCGTTGGGTCCGGAATGTGCGGGTTTGGGGGCTTTAGGGCTGGGGGCCAGGGGCCTGGGGCGGGGGCCTCCCGGCCTCGGGCCTCGGGCCTCGGGGCCGGGCCTCGGGGGCCGGGAGAGCGCCGAAGGCGGGGTGCCGCTGGTGCGGCACCTCGCCTCGGGTGGATGGGGCCGAGAACGAGCCTGACCGGAGCCGAAGGCCCCGGAGACCCGTCCGAGCGGGCTGGCTAGACGCCGGCCGCGCTGCGGAGCTGCTCGACGCGGTCGGTGCGCTCCCAGGAGAAGTCGGGCTCGGTCCGGCCGAAGTGGCCGAACGCGGCCGTCTGGGAGTAGATCGGGCGCTGCAGGTCCAGCACCGAGATGATGGCACGCGGGCGGAGGTCGAACACCTGGAGCACGGCGTCCTGGATCTTCTCGACCGGGACCGTCTCGGTGCCGAAGCACTCGACGAACAGGCCGACCGGGTTGGCCTTGCCGATGGCGTAGGCGACCTGGGTCTCGCAGCGGTCGGCCAAGCCGGCCGCGACCACGTTCTTGGCCACCCAGCGCATGGCGTAGGCCGCGCTGCGGTCGACCTTGGACGGGTCCTTGCCAGAGAAGGCACCGCCACCGTGGCGGGCCATGCCGCCGTAGGTGTCGATGATGATCTTCCGTCCGGTCAGGCCGGCGTCACCCATCGGGCCGCCGACCTCGAAGCGTCCGGTCGGGTTGACCAGCAGCCGGTAGTTGGAGGTGTCCAGCTCGAGGTTCTTGAGCACCGGGTCGACGACGTAGTCCTTGACGTCGGGGCTCAGCAGTTCCTTGAGGTTGATGTCCGGGGCGTGCTGGCTGGAGACGACCACGGTGTCCAGCCGGACCGGGGTGATGCCGTCGTACTCGATGGTCACCTGGGTCTT
>DASXJM010000337.1:0-6299 GCA_036497405.1 Streptosporangiaceae bacterium
CGGCGGCGCTGGGTCCGCGCGGGCGGCGACCCGGAGCTGATGTACGACGTCGCCATGTGGAGCGTGCCCGCCGGGATCATCGGCGGCCGCATCTACTTCGACATCACCACCCCGGCCTACATCCCGCACGTCTGGTACGGCGTTCTCGCGGTGTGGGACGGCGGCCTGGGCATCTGGGGTGCGATCCCGGTCGCGGTGCTGGTCGGGGGCTGGCGCATCCGCCGGTTCGGCGGCAGTTTCATCATGGCCATGGACGCGGTGGCACCGGCGCTGCTGGTGGCCCAGGGCCTGGGCCGGATCGGCAACTACTTCAACAAGGAGCTGTTCGGCGGCCCGACCAGCCTGCCGTGGGGGCTGGCCATCCCGGCCAGCTTCCGTCCGGCCGGGTACACCCAGTTCGCGTTCTTCCAGCCCACGTTCTTGTACGAGCTGATCTGGGACTTCGCGCTGGCCGCGTTCCTGGTCTGGCTGGGCCACCACCGCAAGATCTTCGCCCCGGGCCTGTTCGCGCTGTACGTGGCCGGTTATTCGGCGTTCCGGATCTTCGAGGAGTCGCTGCGGGTCGACCCGTCCCAGCACTTCCTGGGCCTGCGGCTCAACATGTACGTGGCCATCGGGCTGACCCTCATCGGCCTGGCCTGGTTCGTGATCATCCAGCGGCGGGGCCACCGGCGGGCCGCGGACGGCCTGCCCGCGGCCGAGCTGGCCGCGGGCAACGCCCAGCCGGGCTACCTGGCCCGGGACACCCAGGCCGACGGCGTGCTGAGCGAGGCCGGCGCGGCCGCCGACGACCCCGGGGCCGAGCCCGCCGTCGGCACGGCGGACGCCGCCGCCGATCCTGAGGCGGACCCGGCTGGAAAGTCCTCCGCCGACTGAGTCACACTCGCGGGCGCTGCGTCGTCATACAGCTGAGAACGAAATCAGCGAGGAGATGACGATGGAAGCCCGACTCAACCTGTTCGGCAGCCCGCAGGCCATGAAGTTCGTCAAGCGCTTCAACGCCGCGGCCACCACGATGACCGACTCGGGTCTGCCCGAGTCCACCCAGGAACTGGTGAGGCTGCGGGCCAGCCAGATCAACGGCTGCGGCATGTGCACCGACATGCACTACAAGGACGCCGTGCACGCGGGGGAGGACCCGCAGCGGCTCAACCTGGTCGCGGCCTGGCGCGAGGCCACCGTGTTCACCGAGGCCGAGCGGGCCGCGCTGGAACTGGCCGAGCAGGGCACCCGCATCGCCGACGCCGCCGGTGGCGTCAGCGACGAGGTGTGGGCCAACGCGGCCAAGCACTACGACGACGACCAGCTCATGGCGCTGGTGGTGACGATCTCGGTCATCAACACCTACAACCGGCTGAACGTCATGCTGCAGGTGCCCGCGGGCAGCTACCAGCCGGGCCAGTTCACCCAGCTCTGAGCCGGCCCTAGGCCGGGACGGTGGCGGCCGGGGCGCCGGAGGCCGCGGCCCGGACCCGCCACCAGTCCTGCCCGGTCTCGGGCAGCGTGTAGATCGGGTCGTAGTACGGGTACTCGCGGCCGATGGCCAGTTCGTCGTTGGCCTCGACCGCGGTCCGGTAGTTCTTGGTCCAGTACGAGATGCCGAGGTCGGTGTCGTACCGGGACACCTGGTGCACCCAGCGCTTGCCGACGTAAGGCACGTCGCAGACCACCCGCGGGGTGGCGAAGCCGGGCAGGTAGCCCATGATCTGGTGCTGCAGTTCCTGGGCCTCGGCCACGGAGAGCCGCCAGTGCTCGCTGCCCGGGATCATGTCGCACATGTAGAAGTAGTAGGGCATGATCTTGGCCTCGTCGAGCAGGGCAAAGCACAGGTCCAGCAGGGCGGGCACGCTGTCGTTGACCCCGCGCAGCAGCACGCCCTGGTTGCGGACGTCCCGGATACCGGTGTCGAGCATGGCCCGCGCCGCCTTGGCCACCAGCGGGGTGACCGACTGGGCGCTGTTGACGTGGGTGTGGATGGCGATGCTCACGCCCCGGTCGGAGGCCGTGGCCGCCAGCCGGGACATGCCCGCCCGCACCTCGTCGGACAGCCAGTGCTGGGGCAGGCCCATCAGGGCCTTGCTGGCCAGCCGGACGTCGCGGACCGAGTCGATCTCGAGCAGCGAGGCGACGAACTCCTCCAGCCGGGGCCAGGGCAGGTTGGCCACGTCGCCGCCGGAGACCACCACGTCCCGCACGCCCGGAGTGCGGCGCAGGTAGTCGATCATGGCGCCGAGCCGGTCCGGCCGGGCCAGGGTGAACTTGTGCTTGTCGGCGGTGGGGGTCGGGTTGCCGACCAGGTCCATCCGGGTGCAGTGCCCGCAGTACTGCGGGCAGGTGGGCAGCACCTCGGCCAGCACCTTGGTCGGGTAGCGGTGAGTCAGCCCCTCCACCGCCCACATCTCGGCCTCGTGCAGCGAGTCCCGCTGCGCGTACGGGTGCGAGGGCCAGTCGGTGCGGCGGTCGCTGAAGACCGGGATCATGTAGCGGCGCACCGGGTCGGCGTAGAAGGCGTCGGTGAAGGCCGGGTCCGACGGGGCCGTGGTCGGCGCCATGGTGTTCACCATCTGGGGTGGCACCAGCATGGACATGGTGGCCCGGGACCGCTGGTCCTGCTCCAGGTCAGTGAAGAACGTCTCGGCCAGCCCCTCGCCCATGACCTTGCGCAGCTGGCGGGCGTTCTTGACGCAGTGGGCGCGCTGCCACTGCACGGACTCCCACTCGGCGGTGGTGACGTCAGCCCAGCCCGGGAACCGCCGCCAGTCCGGCTCGCTGAGCTCCTGTCGCTGGTACACGTACGGCTGGTCGATCACGCGGGCCTCCCCGAGGTTAGATGCAGTGGATAATCCTCTCTAGCGTCCACGTTAGACGAAAAAATTTCGGGATTGAACCACCTGGCAGGAGAATTTCTCGTTCGCTGCGCCACGGGTACTCCTTACCCGCGCGCGGGAGAACCGGCTGGCCGGCGTAACAGTTCGGCGGCAGATCCGGGCCGGATCGGCCCGTGGCCAGGACCGCCCCGCCCCTCGCCGGGTGGCCATTGCCCTGTCCGGAGGGTGCCTGCTTGATGACGTTCCGGGGGGTTGACATCGATGGGACAAGCGGTAAGTTGCTGCCCACGGTTCAGACCCGGGCGGGCCGGCCGGAGTGTTCAGGCCCGCCGTGATCTGGCCCGCATCGGGGTGGGGGACGCTTGCAGCCAGCCGTTATTCTGCCCGGTGCGGTGACAGGGCTGCCACGCAGCACCTGCTGGACGGGGGTTGGGCTTGGGAAAGGATCCGGGCGCCCAGTAGACAACGGAGGCCGAGCTCGTTGCCGGCGGGACGGCCCCCGGTCCGAAGGTGCCGTCCGGATCCTTTTCCTTCCCCCGCGAACCGGGTACAACTCCCGGTAAGGGACTACTCAGCCCCGAACGGGCACAGACGCCCCCAGACGGCATCGTTGCCGCGGTCCCGCCCGCGCCACGCACCGGGAACCCCTGGCTCACCGCGGACGTTGGACAAGCCTCAGGCCGATATCCTGGTCGGCCTACACCAGCGGACCTTGAGCCAGGCGAAGGGCAGGGAGCGTGGCAGAGCCCACTTCACTCATCGAGCGCGTTGCCGTCGTCATGCCGACGTACGAGGAGCGGCAGAACCTGGAGTCGATCTCCAGCCGGTTGCGCGCCGCGGTGCCCTACGCCGACCTGCTGGTGGTCGACGACAACAGCCCCGACGGCACCGGCGACCTGGCCGACAAGCTGTCCGAGGCTGACTCGCACATTCAGGTGCTGCACCGGACGGACAAGGCCGGCCTCGGGCCCGCCTACATCGCCGGATTCCGCTGGGCCCTGGAGCGCGGGTACGACGCCGTGGTGGAGATGGACGCGGACGGCTCCCATCAGCCCGAGCAGCTGCCGCAGCTGCTGGCCGCCCTGGACGGCGCCGACGGCGTGATCGGGTCCCGCTGGGTGCCGGGCGGGCAGTTGCTGAACTGGCCGCGGTCGCGCGAGGTGCTGTCCCGCGGCGCCAACGTCTACACCCGGATCATGCTGGGGCTGCACATCAAGGACGCGACCGGCGGCTACCGGGCCTACCGGGCCTCGGCGCTGCGGGCGATCAGCCTGGACACGGTGGAGTCAGCCGGGTACTGCTTTCAGATCGACCTGACCCTGCGCATGGTCCGGGCGGGCCTGCGCATCGTGGAGGTCCCGATCACGTTCGTGGAGCGGGAACGCGGCGCGAGCAAGATGAGCCGCGCGATCATCGGGGAAGCGTTCCTGCGGGTCGCCCAGTGGGGCGTGGCCAGCCGGCTGGGCCGGCGGCACAGGTGACGGGCCGGGGAAATGGCTGGGGCAGGCGCTGACGGGTCGCCTGCCCAGCTCCTCGCGTCGTCGGTTCGTGCTCGGTTCAGGCGCTCTTGCGCTGACGGGTCCGGCGGGTGTCACTCTCGGACGGCGCCGGGGCGCCGCGGCGGCCCCGGATGACCTCGAGTCGTTCCGCCAGCACCGCTTCCAGATCGTCTACCGTTCGCCGTTCGAGCAGCATGTCCCAGTGGCTGCGCGGCGGCTTCACCTTCTTCGGAGCAGGTGACTCGCCCGTCGCCGCGAAGGCGACAGCACCACAGACCCGGCACTCCCAAGTTGGGGGGAGTTCCGCCTCTGCAGCGAAGGGCACGGTAAAGTGGTGGCCCTTGGGGCAGTCGAAAGCGACCTCTTGCCGTGGGGCGAGGTCGGTGTTGCGGTCGTTCTCATAGCTCGTGGATCCGAGCCGAGTGCCGCGTAGTGCGCGTTCGGCCATTAGGGTGCTGCCTCCCAAGCGCTCAGCCGTCTTGGTTTCTCAACGCCGAATACGCGGACAAGATTCCCGGTTACGCTCCGGTCCAACCCTGTTCGCGGGCCGGAAAAGAACGGGGAGCGCTTACCCGGGGCGAAAACGCCCTTTTCAGGCCGCTGGGGCCCGGGGCCGGACCCGGCCCGGACCCGGCTGAGTGAGCACTCAATTCTGGTTCCAGAGCCCCCGCTCGGTCAGCACCTCGCGCAGCAGCACGGTCTGGTCGGTCATGATGCCGTCGGCACCCAGGTCCAGCGCCCGTTCCATGTCGGCCCGCCGGTTCAGGGTCCAGACGTGCACCTGGAGGCCGGCGTCGTGCGACTGGCGCACGAACGTCGGGGTGGCGATCTGCAACGGGACCTGGGCGCAGTGCACGCCGGTGCGGGCCAGTTTGGCCGCGAGCGCGGCGCCGAACCGGGGCAGGCCGCCGGTCATCCGCAGCGTGGCCACCCCGGCCGGGGACAGCGCCATGCACACCGGCCGGTCGAGCAGGACCCGGGCCGCGTGCAGCCGCCGGGCCGAGAACGAGGTCACGCACACCCGGTCCCAGGCCCGGGTGCGGCGCAGCACCTCCATCATCGGGTGGATGGCGGGCACGTCCTTGAGGTCGACGTTGAACCGCAGGTCCGGCCAGGCCATGATCAGGTCCTCGATGAGCGGGATCTCCTCGGTGCCGTTGATCCGGGCCGCCGACACCTCCCGGTACGGCATGCGGGAGATCCGGCCCTGGCGGTCGGTGACCCGGCCCAGGGTGCGGTCGTGGAAGGCCAGCAGGATCCCATCCTGGGTGGCCCTGGTGTCGGTCTCCAGATGGGTGTAGCCCAGGCTCACCGCGTGCTCGAACGCGGCCCAGGAATTTTCTGGCTGATGGGCGGCGCCGCCGCGGTGCGCGAAGGCGATCGGGAGCGCACGGTCGAGGTAGGCGACGGGGCGGCGTTGTTCAACGTCTGCTCGCAGCACAGCCCCCAGTATCAGCGGCTCGTGGGTACCGTAGGTAAACAGCGTAGTTCATCTCGCTGAGCTTTAGGTGTCGGGCTCCGGTGCCCGCCGGCCCGGCTCAGGTATCGGCTGGCCTTGCCTTTTCCCATTCACGGCGGCGGGTGTCGGCCAGCGCGATGGCCGCGGCCACGGCTACGTTCAGTGATCCCACCCGGCCGACCTGGGGAATGTAGGCCGCGCTGTCGACCACGTCGAGCAGGGCGGGGGAGCAGCCGTGGTCCTCGTTCCCGATGGCCAGGCAGACGTCCCCGTCCAGCGGGGCGTCGAACAGCGGCGTGGCCCCGGCGGCCAGCTCGATGGCCACCACCCGCAGGCCCGCCGCGGACGCGGCCCGGGCCGCGTCGGCCGGGCCGTCGATCCGGTCCCAGGACAGGAACCGCTCGGTGCCCAGGGCCGTCTTGCGCACCGAGGGATGATCCAGGGGTGCGCTGTTGCCGCACAGCCAGACGTGCCCGACGCCGAACGCGGCCGCCGACCGGACGATCGACCCCA
>DASXJM010000338.1:0-5901 GCA_036497405.1 Streptosporangiaceae bacterium
CCCTCGGCTATCGTGACGGTGTGCTGTCCGTGGTGGTGAGCGACGATGGCGACGGCGGTGCCAGCATGACCGCCGGCACCGGACTGCGCGGCGTGGCCCGTCGGCTGGAGGTCTTCGACGGCACGATCGCGCTGGCTAGTCCGGCGGGTGGCCCGACGGTGGTCCGGATGGAGGTGCCGTGCGGGCTGTCATCGCCGAGGACCTGACCCTGCTCCGGGACGGGCTGGCCAGGATCCTGCGGGCACATGACATCGAGGTGGCGGCGGCCGTAGGCGACCCGGTGGCGCTGGCCACGGCGCTGGAGGAAGAGCATCCGGACATCGCGATCGTCGATGTCCGGATGCCACCCACCTTCACCAACGAGGGCCTGGTGGCGGCCATCGGCGCGCGCGACAGGCGGCCGGGCATGCCCGTCCTGGTCCTCAGCCAGTACGTCGAGCCGCTGTACGCACGCGAGCTCATGCTTTCGGGCGCGGCCGGTGTCGGCTACCTCCTGAAGGACCGCGTCGCGGACATCGGCGCGTTCGTCGACGCGGTCCGCCGGGTGGCCGGCGGCGGGACGGTGCTCGACCCGGACGTGGTGACCAGCATGCTCTCCCGCCGCGACCGCAGCCAGGCGATGGCCCGGCTGACCGCGCGCGAGCGCGAGGTGCTCGGCTTCATGGCGGAGGGCCGGTCCAACGCCGCGATCGCCGGCAAGCTAGTCGTCACGCCTAAGGCGGTCGACAAGCACATTAACTCGATCTTCATGAAGCTGGACCTGCCGCTGGACGCCGACGACAACCGGCGGGTGCTGGCCGTGCTGCGCTACCTGCAGGACATGACGGGCGAACGCCCGAAGAAAGGGGCCGACCTTGCCTGAAAGCCCGTCGCTCGGGGTGACGTTCCGGCCGCAGTCAGCACCGGAGGGCCTGCGGGCCGCGGTGCAGGCGGCGGACCGGGCAGGCATCGCCGAACTCTGGCTGTGGGAGGACTGCTTCGCCGAGGGCGGCCTGACCACCGCGGCCGCCGCGCTGAGCTGCTCGAACCGGATCAAGGTCGGGGTCGGGCTGCTGCCGGTCCCGCTGCGCAACCCGGCCCTGGCCGCCATGGAGATCGCCACCGTGGCCCGGCTGTGGCCGGGCCGCTTCATGCCCGGCCTCGGGCACGGGGTGCAGGACTGGATGACGCAGATCGGCGCGGCGGTGCCGTCGCCGATGACGCTGTTGCGCGAGTACACCAAGGCCGTGCGGGATCTGCTGCACGGCAGCACGGTGAGCACCGACGGCCGCTACGTGCAGCTGGACCAGGTCGCACTGGACTGGCCGCCCGAGCAGGCGCCGCCATTGCTGGTGGGCGCGCGCGGGCCGCGGACGCTGCGACTGGCCGGCGAGCTGGCGGACGGGGTCATCCTGGACAGCGTGGACACCGCCCAGCAGCTCCGGTCGGCCCGGGAACTGCTGGCCGAGGGCCGGGCCGCGGCCGGCCGGGACGGTGCCACCCAGGTGACCGTGTTCACCGAGGTGGACGTGGCGGGCGGCCCGCTGGCGGAGCGGCTGCGGGAACGGGCGGCGATGCTGGGTGAGGCCGGAGCCGACAGCGTGGTGTTCCACGGCACCGGCGAGCGCCCGGACCCAGGCCCGTTCATCGCCGCGCTGGCCGGGGAGCGCGCGGTGACCGGGTCCGACCATCCGGTCGGCTACTGCCCGGTCACTCCGGACGGTGGCGGTCCCCGGAGCTGACCTGCTCGACCTGGAGCACGTGCTTGGCGAGGTCAGGCACCCCGCCGATGACGGCCAGTTCGGCGATGGCCTGGCGGGGCCCGCGCTGGCGGCGCAGGGTGTCGTAGGGGTAATCAGCGATGGTGCGGAAGGTGTCCGGGCCGCGCGGGGCCGCGTTGGGGAACAAGGTGGCGCCGGAGTTGAGCGGCGACAGCCGGATCTGGCCGGCGTGGGTGGCCACCAGGCTGGCCGTGTCCACGGTGAGCACGTCATGGGCCCGGTCCCGGTTGAGCCGGGCGTTCAGCAGCGTGTCCAGCCGGTGCCGGCCGAGCCAGAAGAACACCCGGTCGTTCAGGATCGCCAGCCACTCACCGATGGTCAGGCCGGTCAGCCGCTGGGCCAGGATGTGCGGGCGCAGCGGCACCTGGTCCCGGATGACCGCCCGGCCGAGTTGCTGGTCGGTGAGCACGAAATTCCGGGTCCGGGGCTGGTCCAGGACGGCGGCCCGGACGTCCGGTGGCGGGCCGAAGTCCTCGACCAGCTGGGCCGTGGGCAGCAGGCCCCGCGCCCGGATGGAGGGCCAGCTGCCCGCCTCGGCCATGTGGTACAGCCGCGGGTAAAGGCTGACGAGCTGGTCCACCTGCACGGTGTGACTTTACGCGGGCCGACTCTATGCCCGATTACAACGTTATCCAGCCGGTCATCACGCTGGGGCCGGCCGCGGAGCGGCAGCGCAGGCGGAACGGGCTGGCCGGGATGGGGCTGACCGGAAAGCAGCCCACCTCATCCACCGGGATGAGGGCGGTCACTCCGGCCTGGGTCAGCACCTCGATCGTGCCCTCCCCGGTCGGCACCAGCTGGCCGAGCAGGGCGTTCTCGCCGACCTCCAGCTCGATGGTCAGGTGGGGTGAGGTGAAGGTCAGGGCCCGGATCGAGGCGGCCTCGGCCCGGACCCCGGCCGCGGCGGCCTGGTCCAGCTCGGAGTCGTAGGTGAGCTGGGCCAGTTCCGCGTCAATGCCCCGCCAGGCGAACGCGTTGCGGCCGGCCTCGGTGAAGCTGGGCGGCACCTCCCGGCTTTCGCGCATCGCGTCCTGGAGCAGCGCCAGCAACTGGTCGTCGTCCCACATGTCAGGCATCCCAGCCGCCCCTGATCTGCGCCCGCTCCGGCTCGGTGAACGCGGCCAGGGCCGGAGAGCGGCGCATCCGGTCCAGGCAACGGGCCCGCTGCGGGCCGATGCTGCCGATTTTGACCGACAGCTTGTCGCTGATCTGTTCGTACGACATTGGTGGGTCGCTGATCAGCAGAGACAGCAGCTCCCGGCAGCGCTCGGGGAGCTGGAAGAACGCGGCCCGGACCGCGGCGTTCAGCTCGGCGGCCAGGATTTCCTGCTCAGTCAGGGGTGTTGACTGGCCCGGGCTCAGCTGGCCGTCGGCGGGCAGTTCGGCGTGGTCGTGGCGGCTGGCCGTCCGCAGCACCCGCAGGCACTCCCGCGCGGTGGTGGTGGCGATCCAGCCTGGCAGCGCCGCGGGCTGGCGGAGGCGCCCGAGCTGCTCGACCAGCAGCAGCCACACGGTCTGGGCCACGTCGTCGGTGTCGGACCGGTTCAGCTGGTAGCGTCGGCAGATCGCCCAGACCAACGAGGCGTACCGATCCACGATCTCGTTCCAGGCAGCCTGGTCACCATCCCGGGCCCGAGTGACCAGGGAAATGACGGCCGGGTCGTCGCGCATCAAGGTCCTCCGCCGGCTCGCGGGCGCGGAACCGGCCATCATCACGCGGCACCTACTGTTGGGCTCATCATCGAGGCCTGCACCTACTTGATCAAGAGTTCCGGATTGATCAATAGACCGGACCAGGGCTTCTGGTGCAGCGATGCCACCAGCTCGTCCCGGGCTTCGCGCGCTGACCGCTGACCCGGGATCGTCCGGGCGGCGATGACGCCGGAGACCACGCCGGCCGCGAACGAGCACCCGGCCCAGTTGGCGGTGCCGTCGAACCTGGTCAGCGCGCCGCCCTGGGGCAACCGGACCAGGCCCCGCAGATAGGCGGCGTTGACGTCCACCCCCAGGGCCAGCAGCGAGATCCAGGGGGCGTCCTCCGGGGTGAACGAGGCCCGTTTGTTGTCGGCGTCGACCGCGCCCACTCCCACCACACCCGGCAGCGCGGCCGGGTAGGACGTGGTGCTGGCGGTGACGCCGTCCGGCACGTCCGGCGGCCGGGAGCCGCTGAGGTCGCCGTTGTTCCCTGCGGCCGCGACGACCACAGTGTCCCGGCCGAACGTCCCAACGGCCGCGGCCAGGACCATCGGGGCCGAGTCGTCGTCGGTCATGTACTGGCCGAACGACAGGTTGACCACATCCAGGTCGAGAGGGGCCAGATCGGCCAGGCCGGCCGCGGCCTCCCAGACCGATCCGTCGCCGTGCTGGTCGAGTACGTGCCGCAGGTAAAGGGTGGCGGCAGGCGCCTGGCGCAGGATGCAGGACGCGACGAAGGTGCAGTGCCCGTCGAACTCGGTGAACACCGGCTGGTGCGGCGACAGGAGGTCGCCGGCGCGGCCGACGTACCGGCCGGCCAGGCTCTCGTGCGGGAACAGCCTGGTGTCGGCCAGGCCGATGCGGACCCCCTGGCCCAGGTGCTGGTCCCTGGCGTCGGTGGGCGGCCCGGGCGCCATGACCGGCCCGGTACCGGGCCCATCGGCCGGGGTCGGCTCGCCTTCACCGTCAGTGTGCGGGTGGTCGGTGTGCGGATCCCGGGCCGCGTTGGTGTGCGGGGCCGGGCGGGCGTGGTCGGTGTGCGGATCGCCCTGTTTGACCGGGCCGGTGTACGGCTCATTGGTCACGGCGGGTGCGCCGTCACCATCGGTGTGCGGGTTGCCGCGGACGAGGGAAGGCCGGTAGTTCTTGCCGATGACGATCTGCCAGCCGGGGTAGCGGCGGGCCAGCCTCAGCTTGAGACCCTGGATCAGCAAGGCCAGGTCGGAGACTGGCGGAGCGTCCGGGTGGGCGGCGCGGCGGAGCTTGCGGTAGGCCCGCACCTGCTGGCCGACGTCCGGGTCGTCCTTGAGCTGGCGGACGGCCGCCTCGATACCGGTCAGATCGTGGAGCCGGGCCAGGCCCAGCGCTTCGTTCTCATCGACGCCCCGGTCACCGATCCGCACCCCGCACTCTCGTAGCGCCTCAAGCACCACGCTGAGCTGGGGAAGCTGGACGATGATCTCGTCATCGTGGAATTTCTCCACCCAGCCATGCCTGACGGCCATGGTTCCTCCCGTGCTGGTCAGAGTCGTCCTGATGATGCGGAGGGGCCGGGCCGTCCCCTGATACACCGGGGCGGCAAAAATATTGGTTGACGCCGGCCTACCCGGCCGTGCCTAGAATCGGCTGTGAACCTGCTGGCTGGGGGGCTGGCCGAACGGGCCAGCGAGGCCCGCCGCCTGGCCGAGCTGAAACCGGCCGAGGCGGTGGCGGTGGCCACTGACGTCATCGACCAGGCCCGGCGGGATCGTGACTACGTTTCCTGGGCCGCGGCCGAGCAGGCGCTGGGCGTGGCTGCCTTGCGTATGGAAGACCCGGACACGGCCCTGCGGCATCTGCGGGCCGCGGTCCGGCTGGGGCAGCGGTCCGGCTCGGCCGAAGCCGCCGCCGAGGCCCGGGCCGGGCTGGCCCGGGCATTAAACATCCGCGGGCAGAGCCGTCAGGCCCTGCGCCAGATCGAGGCCGCGCTGGCCGGCCTGACCGGGGTGGCCCGGGCCCGGGCTCAGGCCCAGCGGGGCGCGATCCTCAGCCTGCTGGGCCGGATCGACGAGGCCCTGCCCGACTACCACGCCGCGCTGGCCGCGATGCGCCGGGCCGGGGACTACGTGTGGGTGGAGAAACTGCTGGCCAACCGGGCCGTCATCTACGGCTACCGGCAGGAGTTCACCGCCGCCGAGCATGACCTGCGCGAGGCCGAGCGGCTCTGCGCCGAGTACGACCTGCCCCTGCCGGCCGGGTACGTGCACCAGAACCTGGGCTGGATCAGCGGCCTGCGCGGCGACGCCCCCGCCGCCCTGCACCACTTCGACCTGGCCGAGCAGCGGCTCCGCGAGCACGGGGTCCCGGTCGGTGAGGTGCTGGCCGACCGGGCCGAACTGCTGCTGTCGGTGCGGTTGCTGGCCGAGGCGCGGCAGACCGCGGCCGAGGCCGTCCGCGAGTTCGAACA
>DASXJM010000339.1:0-13558 GCA_036497405.1 Streptosporangiaceae bacterium
CCCCGGCCCGGGCCGCGGCGTAGTCCCGCAGCGAGGCGAAGTTACCGGCCGCCCGCAGCAGTTCCTGGCGGCGGACGACCTCACCCTGCAGCGCGTCCCGCATCCGGTCCACCAGCGGCAGCTCGTCGGCCAGGTTGGTGATCACCGCCGAGGTGTGCGGCAGCCGGTCCAGGCCCAGGAACGTGGCGCCGCCCTTGAAGTCGACCAGGACGAAGTTCAGGTCCTGCGCCGAGTGGGTCACGGCCAGTCCGAGCACCAGCGTCCGCAGCAGCTCGGACTTGCCGGATCCGGTGGCCCCGACGACCAGGCCGTGCGGGCCCATCCCGCCCTCGGCCGACTCCTTGAGGTCGAGTTCGACCGGCTGCCCGTCGGCGCCCACCCCGATCGGCACCCGCAGCCGGTCGCGCGGAGCCCGGCCCCGGCGCAGCCCGGCCACGTCCAGCTCGCGCAGGCTGCTCGCCCCGAGCAGGTCGGTCAGGGTGGTGTCGGCGGCCAGCGCGTCGGCGGCCGGGCCGTCCGCGTCCGCGGGCCGCAACGGGGCCAGCTGCCGGGCCAGCGCCTCGGCCTGCAGCCGGGACAGCAGGTCGGGCTGGCCGATGTAGGCGTCGGCCGACCCGTCCCGGCCGACCCGATGGACCGCGTTCCAGGTCACGTTCAAGGTCAGCGTGCCCGGCCCGGCGGCCGGCTCGCCGCCGGCCGGCCCAAGGTCGCCGCCGGCCGGCCCGAGGTCGATGACCACCACCCCGTCGATCCCGGCCAGCTCGACCCCGGGTTCCCGGGCCGCCCCGTCCGTGACCACCACGTGCAGGGGCAGCGACCCGGGCCCGGACGCGTCCCGGGCCGCCGGGGCCGAGAACCGGGGCCGGTCGCGCAGGCCCAGCATGGGGGCCAGCCCGCCCAGCGACGGGCTCATCAGCCGCACCGGCCCGGCCGCGTCCTGCTCGGTGGGGTGCCGGTTGTGCGGCAGCCACTTGACCCATTCCCAGCGCTGGATCCGGTCGGCGGGCGCGCACACGCTGATGCGTACGTCGGCGGGGGAGTGGGACACCGCCAGCTGGGCGATGAGCGCGCGGGCCAGCGCCGGGGCGGCGGCGCGGTCGCCGGTCAGCCCGATCCGGGTCACCGACCGCAGCGACAGTTCGACCGGCAGCGCGGGCACCTGGCTCTGGGCCCGGATGAACCGGCGCAGCGCCCCGGCGCACAGCGGGTCCAGAGCCTCGATCGGTTTGGAGTCCGGCGGGACCAGCCGCACGGCCAGGGCCTGGGTGCCGGTCGCGAACCGGGCGCAGCCGAACCCCGCGCCGCCCGGCGTCCGCTGCCACAGCTGGCCCGCGCCCGCCGCCACCAGCGACGGCAGCGACCGCGGGTCGGGTCCCCGGTATTCCAGGGCCCGCCGCTGCTGCTCGGCGGCCTGGCGGACCCGGCGCCGGAGCTGGCTCAGGTAACGCAGGTAGTCGCGCCGCTTTCCGTTGATCTTGACCTTGCGGTCGCCGCGGCCCCGGACGAGCTGGCCGACCATCATCCCGGCCATGCCCACCGCCATGGCCCCGCTGCCGATGAACAGCACCGGGCTGGCGTGGCCGCCGGCGATGACCGCGACCATGCCGATGGTCATCGCCCCCATCGGCAGGTACATCAGGGCCTGCCCCATCCCGTCCGGCGTCACCTCCGGGAGCTCCGGCGGGGATTCCAGCTGGATCTCGCCCCGCGGCAGCTCCGGAGCGGGCGTGCCGTCAGCCGCGCTGGCGTGTTCCCCGGCGGTCATCACCATGCCGGCCCCTTTCTCTTCTCCTAATGAACCGTTCGCGGGAGCGGTTCCGTTCAATCCGGGAGACAACTAACGGGAGTGCGCATGACCGAAGCTGTGGCCCCGGAACTGTGCCGGGTGACCGTGGTCAGCCCGCGTAAGCGGGTTGACCTGGCCCTTCCCGCTCACATGCCGTTCGCCGACCTGTTCCCGGGCATCGCTCTGTACGCCGGCCTGGACCGCGCGGCGGTCGCCGAAGCCCCCGAAGGCTGGGCTTTGCAGCGGCTGGGTGAGCCGCCGTTCGAGCCGCCGGCCACGCCGGCGCAGGCCGGGCTGGCCGACGGTGAGCTGCTGTACCTGCGGCCGTGGCGGCACGCGCTGCCCCCGGTGGTCTCGGACGACATCGCCGACGAGATCGCCGGCGTGCACGACGGCCCCGGCCGCTGGAGCCCGGCTGACGGCCGCCGGGTGGCCCTGGCCGCGGCGGCCGCCGCGCTGGCCGCCGGGGCGGTGATCCTGTTCCGGTCCGGGCCGCCCTGGACCGGGCCCGCGCTGGCGGCCGGCCTGCTGGCCGTGCTGCTGCTGGCCGCGGCCGCCGCCACCTCCCGGGCCGCCGGTGACGCCGGGGCCGGGGCGGTGCTCGGCTACACCGCGCTGCCGTTCGCGTTCGCGGCCGGGGTGCTGGCCCCGCTGCGGGCCCAGCCGCTGAGCCACGTCACCGCCGTGGCCGTGCTGGCTGGTTTCGTGCTGCTGACCGTGGCCGCGCTGATCGCGGCCATCGTGGTCGCGCACGGGCCGGGCGTGTTCGCCGGGGTCGCCGTGGCCGGCGGGTTCGGCGTGGTGGCCGCCGCGCTGGCCTGGCTGTGGCCGGGCCTGACCGCCGCGGGGGCGGCGGGCCTGGTGGTGGCGCCGGCCCTGGCCCTGACCCCGCTGATCCCGGCGGTGGCGTTCCGGCTGGCCCGGCTGCCGCTGCCGCCCGTCCCGGCCAGCGCCGACGACCTTCGCGACGATCCCCCGTCCGGGTCCGGCCGCTACCGGGACGGCGACACCCAGCCCATCGACCTGCCGGTCCGGGCCCGGTCGGCCGACCAGGTCGTGACCGGCCTGGTTTCCGGCCTGGGCCTGCTGAGCGGCGGGGCCGCGGTCGTGCTCGGGCTGAGCCACGGTGGCCTGGCCCCGGTGCTGACCGCCGCCCTGGCCTGCGCCCTGCTGCTGCGGACCCGGGTGTTCCGCGGCCGGGCCCAGCGGCTGTGGCTGATGATCCCCGGCTACGGCGCCCTGATCTGGCTGGCCGTGACGCTGGAGGGGGCTTCTTCGCTGGGGGCAGGGCGACCGGCCGCCGCCCCGGTCCTGCTGGCCCTGGTCGCCGCGGCCGCGCTGGTGGCCGGGACCGGCGTCTGGCTACCGGGCCACCGGCCGTCGCCGTTCTGGAGCCGGGCCGCCGATGTCACCGACACGCTGCTGATCATCAGTCTGGTCCCGCTGGCCCTCGGGGTGGCCGGGATCTTCGGCCTGCTGCACGGCCTCGGCGGATAGGCGCAACCGTGCCGACCAACAAGGATCTGCTGCAGGCCCACCGGCTGATGACCCAGCGCTCGGCGCTGGCCCTGATCACCGGCGAGCCCGACTCGCCGCACCAGCCGCTGCGGCGGCTGAACACCGGCCTGGTCTCCAGCCTGCTGGTCGGGGCGACCGCCGCGGCCGTGTTCGCGGTGCTGGGCCTGATCGCACCGGCCAGCGCGAGCAACCTGACCAAGCCGGGCACGCTGGTCATCGACAGCAACAGCGGCACCGCTTACGTCCCGTGCGACCACGGCAAACTGTGCCCGGCCCTGAACTTCGCGTCGGCCCTGCTGGCCCTGGACTCCGATCAGGTCCGCCGGGTCCAGGCCACCCCGGCCGGGCTGTCCCGCTACTCCCTCGGCCCCACCATCGGCGTGCCCGGCCTGCCTCAGGACCTCCCGGCCCCGGCCAACCTGGTCACCGGCCCGTGGGCGGTGTGCGCCGCGTCCGGCGGCACCACCCTGGTCGGCGGTCACGCGGTGGGCGGGACCGTCCTCGGCCCGGCTTCGGCCGCGCTGGTCACCACCGGCCAGGGTGACGTCTGGGTGCTGTGGAACGGCCAGCGCCTGGCCATCGAGCCCCACATCGCGCAGACCCTGTTCCCGGCCATGCGGGTCCAGACTGTCCCGCTGGCCTGGCTGAACGCGCTCCCGCAGGGCCCGGACTTCGCCGCCCCCCGGATCGACGGGCAGGGCAGCACGGTCACCGGGCCGGGCGGTACCGGGGCCACCGTGGGCCAGATCTTCGCCCAGGCCGGCGCGGGCGGGGCCGTGGCCCAGTACTACGTGCTGCTGGCCGACGGCAAGCTGGCCCAGATCGACGGCACCCAGGCCCAGCTGCTGGAACGCGAACCCGGAGCCCCGGCCGAGCGGCCCGTCTCCCCGTCGGCGGCCACCGCCGACCTGTCCGGCACGGCCATCCCGCGCCACGGCCTGCCCGCCACCGTGCCCACGCTGTCCCTGGTGACCTCGGACGTGTGCGTCAGCTACCCACCCGACCTGCAACCGCGGATCGTCACCGGCGCCACCGTCCCGGCCGGTGCCACCCCCACCGGAGCCACCTCGCCGACGGCGCTGGCCCAGGTCTGGCTCCCGCCCGCCCACGGCGCCCTCATCGGGGCCGCCCCCGGCCCCAGCCGCACCGGGATCACGTCCTACTTCCTGCTCACCGGGGCCATCCGCTACGCTCTCCCCGCCCAGCACGTCGCCGCCGTCCTCGGCTACGACCTGAAGACCCAGTCCACCGCCCTGCCCGCCGGCCTGCTGGACCTGCTCCCCTCCGGCCCGCCCCTGAGCCCCACCGCCGCCACCAAACCCGCCGTCAACCCGGTGGCGGCCGCCGGTTAGCCGCGAGCGTCGTCGTCCAGGACCCGATCGAGATCGGAGTTCCGGGTGCTCAGCCGCAACTGGCCATCGGGTGGATACGGCATGACCACCGCCCGGACGATCTGCCCCAGCTCCGGATAATCGGTGAACGGCTCGAACGGCCGCTCATCAGTCACGTTCATCGCATCGATGACCCCGGCCATTTCCGCCGCCGGCGGCAACACCACCACCTCGACGCCCCATTCCTGATGCCCCGTAACCCGCGCGGTCACGATCGACCCCTCCGCCAAAGCCCGCGGTGTCACCATGGGAATCCAAGTCCGGTTGATATCTACGGTTCCAGCACGATGTAATTCGCGTCGCCCGCGTCGATGTAAGGCTGGGTTTTCCCCGGCACGACGTCCTTGATCACGCCGTCGCGGATTACGACGTCGAAGACTCCGTCGAGGTCATGCCCGCACACCGGGCAGTCCTCCGGGTAGCCCAGCGCGGTGACCAGCCGGGCCGGCTTCCCGATGTCATTGCCGCCCCACTTGATGCGGTCGCCGATCATGTAGTCGTGCTGCCAGGTATCCCCATATTTGAATTGCACCCGGCGCCGGATCACCGCACCGCAGTGTGGGCAGTTTTCCTCGTCCGGCAGGACGACCGTGTTGTACGCGCTCATGAAAACGGCTCCACAGGATGACCAATGGCTCGAAGGAATCCTATGACCTGCCGGTCCTTCGTGATCAGTGAAAGTCCGTCCTGTATGGCCGATCCGACCACGAAGCTGTCCTTGACCCCGAGCGCACGCGCGTTCCCGAAGGCATCTCGCAGCGTGCTGGCCTGATCGCGCAGCCCGGCCGCGACCTCGTCGCTCACCTGGGATCCGATTCTGCCCCCGCGAGAAGCCAGGAACTGATCCAGCCGGGTGGCGTCACCTCTGGTCAGGTACTCCGCCATGGCCTGGGGCGAGATGACGGGCGACCGCCCGGCCAGCGCTTCCTCCAGCTTGCTCAGCTCGTCGAAGTCCAGGCCGCGGATCAGCGGGTTGGCATCGACGCCCACCTCGCCGACCGGCGCCGAATAGGGCATCAGCCCCAGCGGATCGGCCGCCATCAGCGGGTTGGCCACGTAGGCGTGCGGATTCGGCGCCGGCGCCAGCCCCAGCGGGTCGGGCGTCAGGTACGCGGCGGCCTCCGGGTCGTAGTAACGATGGTTGTTGTAGTGCAGCCCCGTTTCCGGGTCGGCGTACTGGCCGGGGTACCGGAGCGGCGTCTGGGCCTGGCCGGACCGCCAGGCCGTGCTGCCCCACACCGAATGCTGCTGGGATCCGGCCAGCGTGCCATCGGGGGCGGCCAGCTCGGTGGGGGCGCCGACCAGGTCGGTGATGATGGCGTAGAACCGCTGGTCGATCTGGTCCTGCGGCGCCTCGCTCAGCTCGCCCGCCGCGCAGTGCTCGGCCTGGGTGAGCGGGGTGAAGCTGGCGGGCCGGTAGTCCCAGCTGACCACCTGGTGCCGGACGGCGGCGCCGGCCCGGACCGTGGTGGCCTGCTCGGCCAGCAGGGGGCCGTCCCAGCTGAAGTCGGTCTGGTCGGTGATCTCACCGTCCGGGCCGAGGCGCTGCTTGGCGATCCGGCGCCCGAACGGGTCGTAGCGGTAGCGCCAGATGGTGTGGTCGGGGGTGGTCACCGCGACCAGCCGGTCGGCCGCGTCCCACTGGTACTGCCACACGTCCGGCCGCCGGGCGGGCCGGGGTACCTGCCGCTGCACGACCCGGCCCTGCCGGTCGTGCCGGTAGCGCACGTGCCCGGCCCGGGTGACCAGGGTGCCGGTGACCTCGCGGGGGCCCTTGACCGCGGCCCCGAGCCGGGAACCGAGGTCGGCCGGGGCCGGCCAGCTGGCCGCGGTCAGGTTGCCGGCCGGGTCGTAGGCGTACTGCTCGGCCCAGTCCGGACCGGTCACCGCGGTCACCCGGCCGCCGCGGTCCAGGCTGATCGTGCGCGCCCCCTGCAGCAGGTCGTCCAGGCTGGTGATCAGGCCGTCGCAGTTGTAGGCGTAGGCCCGCCGCTGCAGCAGCCGCCGGTCACCATCCGCTCCCGCCGCTACCGGCCCCTCCGGCTGGCCCGGCCCGGCGGTGAGGGCCTGCACGGTCAGCCGCCCGCAGGCGTCCCAGTCCTGGGCCAGGGCCAGGCCGCCGGGCAGCTCGCGCACGATCTCCCGCCCGGCCGCGTCGTAGCCGAACCGGAGCTCGTGCCCGCTCGTGGTCAGCCGCACCGGCTGCCCGGCGGTGTCGTACTCCCAGGCGCTGACCGTGCCGAACGGCGTGACCCGGCGCAGCCGCCGGCCGGCCCGGTCGTAGCCGGACGTCACCGTGCGGCCGTTACAGGTCTCGGCGGTGATCCGCCCGGCCGCGTCCCGGTCGAGCCAGACCTCGGCGTCGGGATTGCGCGCGTAGACCAGCCGCCCGGCCAGGTCGTAGCCGAACGTGGTGGTGGTCCCGCCGCTGATCCGCTCGGTCACGTTGCCCAGCTGGTCATGACGGAACGCCACCCGCTGGCCGCAGGCGTTCACCTGGCTGACCAGTTGCCCGGCCGGGTCGTGCGCGTACCGGGTGGTGGCGCCGTTGTAGTCGGTCTCGGCCACCAGCCGGCCCGCCGCGTCGTACTCATAGCCCCAGGCCAGGCCGGCGTGGACCACGCTGGTCAGGCGCAGGGCGTGGTCGTAGCGGAAGCTGGTGCGGACGCCGTCCGGACCGGTCATGGCGGCGACCTGGCCGAACGGGCCGTACTCGTACCTGGTCAGGCCGCCGGCCGGGGTCAGGTGGCGGCTGAGGTGACCGTCGGCGTCGTAGTCCCAGAACTCGGACGTCCCGTCCGGGAACACCCGGGAGGCGGGCCGCCCGTCCAGTGTCCAGGTCAGCTCGGTCCGGGCGCCGTCCGGCCCGGTGACCCGGGTGACCCGGCCCAGTGGGTCCCGTTCGATGCTCGTCCGGCCGCCGTCAGGCCTGGTCATCTCGACCGGCAGGCCGGTCCGGTCGCAGCGGACGACGGTGACCGCGCCTTCCGGATCGGTGACGCAGGCCAGGTGGCCGTGCTCGTCGTAGCCGAACCGGGTCACGCCGCCGTCCGGGGCGGTCAGGCCGATGCGCTGGCCCTGCTCGTCGTAGTCCTGTTCCCAGGTGTGGCCGGCCGGATCGGTCAGCCGCACCGGCAGCCCGCGCTCGTCGTAGTCGGCGCGGGCCTGGCCCCCGTCGGGCCGGGTCACCACGCACAGGTCGCCGGCCGCGTCGTAGCCGTACCGGGTGACCCGGCTGAGCGGGTCGGTGTGCTCGGTGAGCAGGCCGCGCCGGTTGTGCCGCCACCGGGACAGCTGGCCGAGCGGGTCGTTCATGGCCACCACGTAGGCGCCGTCCAGGTGGTACGTGGTGACCGCCCCGGCCGCGTCGGTCCAGGTGGTGGTCTGCGCCTCCGGGTCGTAGCGGACGGTGCCGGACAGCGTCCCGCCGGGCCCGTCGCCCCGCACACAGCGCCCCGCCGGGTCGTAGCGGTACTGGTAGGCGGACCCGGTCCGGTCCTGCCACCCGGTCAGCCGTCCGGCCGGGTCGTAGTAGTAGCGCAGCGGCCGGCCGGACCCGTTGACCACCTCGGCCAGGTTCCCGTCGGCGTCGTAGCCGTACCGGAGCCCGGTTTCGCCGCAGGCCAGGGCGGTGATCCGGCCGCCGGTGACCAGCACCCGGACGTGGTAGCCGCCGGAGTGCCGGATCCCGGCCGGAGTCCCGTGCTCGTCGTAGCCGAAGCTGATCTCGTGCCCGGCCCGGTCGGTCACCGCCACCAGCGGCATTTCGCCCTCGCCGGCCGCGGACCAGAAGTACCCGTCCCGGCGTTCGAACCACCAGGTCAGGCCGCGCTGCCGGTCGGTCACGGTCCAGCCGCCGCCGTCGTGGTGGCGCAGCGCCCACGGCGCCCCCGCCACCGGCAGCGTCCCCTCGTCCGGAGCCGGCCCGCCCTGGCCGCCCGAGCCTGGCCGCGGCCAGACCAGCACCCGCCCGTCGTCGAACACGCCGATGACCCGGTCGCCGCTGACCTGCAGCCGCTGGTCGAACGACGACATCCAGGACCGCCCGAACCAGCGGCCGGCCCGCCACGACGAGCGGTGCCGGCGCCGCATCACCAGCGACAGCGCCCCCGGCAGGGTCAGGTCGGTCGCGGCCAGCACCACGTCCCCGGTCACCACGTCGATCGGGTCGCCCGCGGTGACCGTGTTGCCCGGCGGCTGCGCGGCCAGTTCCGGGTCGTCGGCCAGCCCTTCCAGACCGGCGGCGGACGCGTCTTCACCGGAGCCCAGCGCGACCCGCTCGGCCACGCTGCCCGCGTCGGCGGCGGTGCCCGCCCCGTCGGTGCCCACGGCCAGGGCCAGGTTGGGGACCAGGCGGCCCGCGGCCGCGAACGGGTCACTGCCCCAGCCGCTGCCGGCCAGGCCCTTGACCAGCTGGCCGGGGTTGGTGCCCGCCTCGGCCAGGCCCGCCGCCGTGCTGGACAGGCCGGCGAAGTACTCGGCCGGGTGCTCGGTGTTCCACGGGTCCATCGGGTCCAGGGTCCGGCCGAACTTGACGATGTCGGCGGCGCCGTTCACGATCCCGCCCGCGAACGAGATGTCGGCCAGGTTCGCGACCTGCATGCCGTCGGCGAAGTCGTCGCCGACCTGGGACCAGAACGACGGCTCGGCCGGGGCCAGCCCGGTGGCGGGCCGGATCGCGCTGGCCGCCGAGGCCGCGGCCGCGTCCCGGGCGCCGCGGGCGTCGCCCAGGATCTGCGCGGCCTGGTCCCGCATGGCCTGCCCCGGGTCGCTGAACGCGCCCGGCTCGGTGGGGGCGGTCCCGGGGTCCTGCCCGCTGGCCAGCCTGGTGTTGTAGGCCTGGGCCGCGCTGTTGTAGGCCGCGACCTGGGCGTTGTAGGCGGCCTGGGCGCTGGCGCTGGCCTGCTGCCCCTGCTCGTAGAGCGTGATGGCCTGGCGGGCCTGCCCCTGGGCCGTCTCCACCGCCCCGGCGTAGGACTCCAGGGCCCCGGCCGCGGTCCCGGTCGCGGACGAAGCGTCCTGCCACTGGGCCGGATGCGGAGCGAACTTGGCCCGGAACGCGTCGGCCGCGGCCCCGGTCCAGTGCCCGGTGTCCAGGCCGCGCAGCCCGCCCGCCGTCTCACCGAACGCCCCCGAGAACGTGCGCAGCTTGGTCGCCGAGGACCGGATCGCGGCCGGGTCGCCGTGGACCAGCTCGGCCGGGTCGGTGGTCTCACCCAGCTGGAGTTCGGCCACGTCGGCGCCGAGGTGGTAGCCGGCCTGGTCGCCCAGGGTGTCCACGGTCTGGGCCGCGCCCGTCAGCCCGACCGCGCTCAGCCCGTCGCCGATCAGGTGCGCGCCGTCGTTGAGCCCGTCCCCGAGGGCTCGTTTGCCGTCGTCCCACAGCTCGCCGAACAGGTTGCCCATCGCCGTTCACCCCTGCCCGTGGCCGGTGGCGGTCCAGATGTCGCGGTACACGCCGCCCGGGCCGTTCAGTTCGTCCTGGCCGACCTGCTTCCACTGCTGGGCGGCCTGGCTGCTGACCTGGGACCAGGTCAGGTCGCCGTCGGCGGTCTGCGCCCCGGTGATGCCGGCCGCGTCCTGTGACCATGAAGCCGCGGCGGCCTGGCCGTCGGTCAGGTGCGGGTCACCGGCCAGCGCGACGGTGACGTTCTTGGCCACGCCGGTCAGGTACTGCTCGGTGTCGGCGTAGATGCCGGCCGACAGGCCGAGCCGGGCCGCGAACTGGTTGCCGTCCTGGACCAGTGAGCGCACGCCCCACGACCAGCGGTCGCAGAAGTCGCCGAACGCGCCGGCCAGGTCGGACTGCCCGGCTTGCAGGCCGGTCAGGGCCAGCCCGGAAAAGCCGCGGCCGACCTCACCCGTCTCGTCGATGCCCAGGCCCTTCAGCGACCCGATCGTGTCGTTGATGCCCTTCGCCGTCGCGTTCAGCGCGGTCCGGTCGACCGAGAATCCGTCCGCCATTGCGTCACCTTTTCCCGCGTCCCGTCATATCGGGAATCACGGTCGGGGACCGGGTGCGGTTCATGGCGACCACGGCCGGCGCCCATTTTTATCCCGAATGAACCGTGGCTGGCGTCCCCGCGTTCTGTCAGGTGACGGGGAATTTGAGCCCAAGAGAAGGAAGGTGAGCCGGGTGCCATCCGGTGAATCCGCGGTCGACCGGGCCGCGATGGCCAGTGGGGCCAGCCAGGTCGAGCAGGCGGTCTCGGTCATCCAGGGACTGCAATCCAGCATGAACGGCTACGCCAGCCAGCTGCAGGGGGGCTGGCAGGGCCAGGCCGCGTCCGCGTTCAGCAACACCTACGAGGCGTTCACCGCCGACTTCGCCAAGGTGCTGAATGCGCTCCAGTCGATCCAGGAAAAGCTGGTCTCCACCCACGGGACCTACACCACCACCGAAGAGACGAACACCAGCCAGGTGACCCGGGTCGCCGGTCTGCTGAACGGATAGGGGCACGCCGATGAGCGAATACACCATGGCCGTGTTCGGCACCTTGCAGCAGGGCGAAGCTGACTTCCAGCGGACCTACTCCTCCCTGCAGACCGAAGTCTCCTCGCTGGAGTCCCAGCTGCGCTCCTCGCTGTCCCGCTGGGACGGCTCGGCCCAGACCGCCTACTACCAGGCCCAGACCCAGTGGAACGCGGCCATGGCCAACATGGCCCAGGTGCTGAGCCAGCTCGGCGCGGTGATCGGCACCGCTAACGACAACTACCTGAACGCCGAGTCGCGCAACACCGCCCTCTGGGGCGGCTGACCCCGGGGGAGGGGAACCTTCATGGAGTGGGGCACACCGTGAGCACCGACCAGACCCTCGCGGTCCACCGCGACGTCCTCCGTTCGGTGTCCGGCCGGTTGCGTACCGGCCTGACCGCCCTGGACGCCGCGGTGACCCGAGTCCAGGCCGCCGGCCCCGGGATCAGTTCCCTGGGCGGCTGGCCGACCGGCGACGCCTTCAGCGGCAACCTGGCCCGCGCCCACCAGGGCTGCCTGACCGCCGCCCGCCAGGTCGCGGACGCCCATCAGGCCGCCGCGGCCAACCTGTCCGACTCGGCCGCCACCTACGACGCGGCCGAGTCCGACAGCACCCGCGCGGTCCGCGCGGTGGCCGTCTCATGACCGGCTACGAGGTCACGACGGCCCAGGTGCCGGCCTACCCCGGAGCTGGCCTCCCGGCCACCGAGGCGGCCCGGATCCTGCACGGCCTGAACCCGGCCGCGCTCCAGGAGGCCGGGCGGGCGCACACCGCCCTGGGCCGGGAGCTCGACACCATGGCCGCCCAGCTGACCCAGGAGTCCCAGACCCTGGCCCAGCACTGGTCCGGCGCGACCGCGCGCCGGGCCCAGGCCCAGTTCCAGCAGCTGCACACGCAGACGGCCACCCTGGCCGCCCAGGCCACCCGGACCGGGTCGGTCCTGACCTGGCTCGGCACCCAGGTCGTGCCCGCCTTCCGCGATCCGTCCGACCCCCGGCAGGCCCAGCAGTACCTGACCAGCCTGAGCGCGGCCCTGGTCCGGGCCAACGGCGCCCTGCCCCCCGAGATCGGCGGCGCAGGTACGGCCCAGCTCGCCTCGGCCACCCCGGGCCCGGCCTCCAACAGCCCGGCCAGCCCCGGCAACCCGACCAGTCCCGGCAGTCCCGGGAGTCCCGGCAACCCGGGTCCTGCCAACCCAGCCCCCAGCAACCCCACCACCCTCAGCGACCCCGTGGCCCCCGGCACCCCCGTCGGCCCGGCCAACCTGATGAGCACCACCAGCAACCCCTCCAGCCCCACCGGCCCAGCTGCCAACCCGGGCCCAGCGCAGCCACCCCCGCTGGCCAGCCGCCTCCAGAGCGCCGCCCCGGCCCCGGCCCCCAGCGCCCAGCCCGCCCCAACCACCCCAGAAACCCCCGCCGCCTCCGCGGCCACCACCGAAGCCCCAGCCCCGCTCATCACCAGCGTCCCCACCCGCCCCTCCCGGGCCAAGCAGCCCGCCACCCCCGGCCCGGTCGACCAGGACAGCGGCCTGTCCGGCGGCGTGCTCCCCCTCCAGCCCCCCGCTGACCCCGCGGCCCTGGCCACGGCCCCCACCTCAGCCAGCCACAACACCCTGGGCGCCCTGCCCATGGCCGGCGGCGCCTCCAGCCAGTCCGATCACGAACGCCACCGCGAGTCCTGGGCCCCCGAAGACCGCAACCCCTGGGGCCTCCCCGATACCTGCGTCCCCCCACTGATAGAAGGCCCGTGACCCGATGAACAACGCTGAACTAGCCCAGCTCACCTGGTTCAAGAGCAGCAAGTCCTACGCCAACGGCGCCTGCATCACCTGCGCCCGGCTGCCCGAAGGCGGCATGGCCGTCAAGGACTCCAAGCACCCCGACGGCCCGGCCCTGCGGTTCACCCCCGCCACCTGGCAAGTGTTCGCCGAGACCCTCAAGCGCCGCCCGCCCCAGTAGCTTCACCTCGCCTTGCGAGCTCGTAGGGCGAGGATGGTCGGCACCGCGCGGTCGCCGGTCTCGGCCGCGTGCTCGATGATCAGCCCGGCCCGGACCAGGGCGTTGAGCAGGTCGGCCAGGGGAAACAGCCGCATCCCCACCCGGGCCCGCACGTGCGGGCCCCACCACGGCGCGGGCGTCTGCCAGCCCGCCTGGCGGTAGGTGGGATGGGCGCGGACCCCGCCATCGTCCAGCCACTCGATGTGCGGGCCGTTGAAACAGGGGTGAGCCAGGAAGCCGCCGAGCAGCCCGCCCGGCCGCAGCACCCGGGCGGCCTCGGTCAGCACAGCGCCGAAGTCGTCAACGTCGGTGGAGGTCCACATCGTGGCCACGGCGGCGAAGGTGGCGTCGCCGAACGGCAGTCTGGCCGCGTCGCCCTGCACCACC
>DASXJM010000340.1:0-5417 GCA_036497405.1 Streptosporangiaceae bacterium
CCTGATCATGCTGCTGGCCGGCCAGGACAGCATCCGCGAGGTCATCGCGTTCCCCAAGGCCGCCTCGGGCCTGGACCCGCTGACCGGGGCCCCGACCCCGATCACCAAGGCCCAGCGCAAGGAGGCCGGCATCGACACCCCGCCCGCCGCCGCCAAGCCGTCCGGCACCCAGCCCGGCGGCCAGCCCGCCGACCCCACCAACCCCAGCTCCACCACCGCCCCGGGCGGCCCAGGCACCTCCGGCGCCACTCCCGCCCCATAAGGCCCAGCTGCACCAGATAGCCCAATAACCTCAGCGGTCACACTGGCCTCATCGGCCCCGGCGCGCGCACGAGCCGGGGCCGATGCGCGTCAGGCGCCGGGCCGGGTCAGCTCGGCGGGCGGCGCGGCGTAGGTGCGGAACAGCACGATCCGGCCGTCCCGGACCCGGAACACCTGGATCGAAGGCGTCGTGAACGACTCCCCGGTCGCGGTGAGCGTGGCCCGGGTGACGGTCTCGGCGATGACCACCTCGCGGTCCGCGGTCTCGTGTACGGCCACGTCCTTGAAGTCATCGATGTGCATGCCGGTCACGGCCCGGCGCGAGAACTCCTCGATGATGGCCCGCCCTTCCAGCCGCTGCGGTGCCCCCGGGGTAGCGGTGGGCATCTCGATCACGGCATCCGGTGCGAACAGGCGGGCAAACCCAGCCGCGTCGTGTTCCAGCAAGGCCTGCCGTCGCCGCCGAACCACCTCAAGCGGGGTTGCGAAATCATCCTTCGTGCTCGTCACAGCCTCAACCTCCATTCGACCCGAAAACCAGTCACAGCCCACTCTTCGTTCAACGGTCGTTGATTGAACAAGCGTAGAACGAGCTGGAGCCCGAGTCAACGTCTGTAGAATGACTCCCCATGCCCGAGCCCACCGCCGGACCGCCACCCCAGAGCAACCCGCCGCCCCGGAGCGACGCCCGCGCCGAGCAGCGCCGCCGGACCCAGGCGCGCATCCTGGCTGCCGCGACCGAGTTGTTCGTGGCCACCGGCTACGAACGGACCACGATCCGCGCCGTGGCCCAGGCCGCCGGGGTCGACGCCGGCCTGGTCATGCACTACTTCGGGTCCAAGCAGGCCCTGTTTGAGCAGGTCACCCGGGGCGGCCAGCTGCCCCCAGCCCCGAGCGGGACACCCGACCAGGTCACCGAGCAGGTGCTGGCCCAGCTGGCCGGGTCGCTGGAGACCGAGCCGGTGCATTCGCTGGCTCTGCTGCGCTCGATGCTCACCAACCCCGAGGCCGCCCAGGCCATGGGCGAGGGCTCGCTCCGCTACCGCAACCAGCTGGCCGAGGCCATCGACGCCCCCGACGCCGACCTGCGCGCCGCTCTGATCATCGCCATCATCGTCGGCGTGGTCGTTGACCGCCACCTCCTGAAATTCGGCATCCTCGACACCACCAACCCCGCCAAAATCATCGCCGTCCTCCGCCCTGCCCTCCTCACCCTCACCACCCCCCCGAGCCCTCCGCCCCCCTGAGAACCCCCCAGCGCGTCCCGGCCCCGCTTCACCGGAGCGTTCGCAGTGATAATCCCTGCTGGCGCTCCAGTGAAGCCCGGCTCCCGGCCGCTCCACCTTCGGGCGCTGATAACAGCAAGATGCTCTGCGGACGCCTCAGTCCCCTGAACCTCGGCACCCCGGGAGCCTCGAAAGCGCCCAGGATGTAACGAATTGGCCGAGGGGTCGGTTACTGTCGGTGTGTGGCCAGAACCTATGGAGGCCAGGCGCCCCAGTCCGGCAGCCTGTTCGATGAAGCCGAGGAGGAAGCGGCCTCGGCGGCGGCGCCGCTCGCGGTGCGGATGCGCCCCCGCAACCTGGACGAGGTTATCGGCCAGCAGCACCTGACCGGGGCGGGCACCCCGTTCCGCAAGCTGATCGACAACGACGCTCCCATGAGCCTGCTGCTGTGGGGCCCGCCCGGCACCGGCAAGACCACGCTGGCCTACGTCGTCTCTCAGGTCACCAAGCGCAAGTTCGTCGAACTCTCCGCGGTGACGGCTGGGGTCAAGGACGTGCGCGCCGCGGTTGACACCGCCCGCCGCGACCTGGGCATGACCGGCGTGCAGACCGTGCTGTTCATCGACGAGGTGCACCGGTTCTCCAAGACCCAGCAGGACGCGCTGCTGCCCGCGGTGGAGAACCGCTGGGTGTCGTTCATCGGGGCCACCACCGAGAACCCGTTCTTCTCCGTGGTCAGCCCACTGCTGTCCCGGTCCCTGCTGCTCACCCTGACCAGCCTGTCCGACGACGACATCAAGGGCGTGATCCGGCGGGCCCTGATCGATGAACGCGGCCTGAACGACCAGGTTCACATGGACGATGACGCCCTGGATCACCTGGTCCGGCTGGCCGGCGGTGACGCCCGCCGCTCCCTGACCTACCTGGAAGCCGCGGCCCTGGGTGTCCCGCCGGACGGCTTGATCGACACCGCCGTGCTCGAGAAGGCCGTGAACCAGGCCGCGGTCCGCTACGACCGCGACGGCGACCAGCACTACGACGTGATCAGCGCGTTCATCAAGTCGATCCGGGGCAGCGACGTCGACGCCGCCCTGCACTACCTGGCCCGGATGATCGAGGCCGGGGAGGACCCCCGGTTCATCGCCCGCCGGGTCATCGTGCACGCCAGCGAGGACGTGGGCATGGCCGACCCCACCGCGCTGCCGGTGGCCATCGCCGCCGCCCAGGCGGTCGAGTTCGTCGGGCTGCCGGAGGCCCGCATCAACCTGGCCCAGGCCGTGATCCACCTGGCCCTGGCGCCCAAGTCGAACGCGGTCGTCAAGGCCATCTCCGATGCCCAGGCCGACGTGCGGGCCGGCCTGATCGGAAACGTGCCCGCGCATCTGCGCGACGCGCACTACTCGGGCGCGCAGAAGCTGGGCCATGGCGAGGAGTACAAGTACCCGCACGACTTCGAGGAAGGGGTGGTGGCCCAGCGTTATGCTCCTGACTCGGTGGCCGACCGGGTTTACTACCAGCCCTCGGGGCACGGTAACGAGGCCCGCGTCGCCGAACGCGCCAGTAGGATCCGCGCCATCTTGCGCAGGCGATAGGGTCGGCCCGATATAGAAACGCGACGGAGGAAGCACGCATGGTCAACTGGGGAGATGTGGCCGCGCTGGTCGCCGCCTTCTTCTTCGCCGTGCTGGTCTGCGCGGCCGTCTACGTCCTGATCCGGCTGGCCCGGCTGCTGACCGACGCCCGCCGCCTGGTCGCCGACCTGAACACGCGCAGTGACAGCGTGTTCGAGCGCGCCCAGGCCGCCGTGGACCGGGCCCACCAGCAACTCGACGCCACCAGCACCGTGGCCGAGGGCATGGACGAGCTGAACACCGGCATGTCCCAGCTCAGCGCCCAGGTGTCCGCCCTGGCCGGGCTGGGCCGGGCCGTGGCCACCGGGCCGGCCGGACGCGCGGCCGCGTTCGTGTACGGGGTCCGGCACGCGGTCAGCCTGCGCCGGGACGGCCAGGCCACCCCGGCCAAAGCCATCCCGGCCCGGTCCAAGTCCGAGCCGGCCTCGCTCAGCTCGGCGGGAGGCCGGCGGTGATCCGCCGCGCGTTCTGGCTGTCCGTCGGGGCCGCGGCCGGGATCGCCGGCTACCGGCGCGCGTCCGCGGTCGGCCGGGCCGTCCAGGTCCGGGTCAACGGGGCCGCCCAGCTGGGAACCGACCAGCCCACCCAGCGCCAGCCCACCCAGCGCCCGTCCGCCCAGCGCCAGCCCACCCAGGCGCAGGCCCAGGCTCAGCCCACCCAGGCTCAGTCCGGGCCCGGCCCGTTCTGGCCGCCGCGCGCCGTCGAGTCCGGTTCCGCCGCTGCTCAACCCCGCTTTGCCGAAGGTCTTTCCCCTTCGTCCCCGCCCGTGCGCCGTCCGGCGGCGCCGGTGACCTGGTCCGCCACCCGGACCGCCTGGCGGACCTCGCGGGCGGCCTGGAAGGTTCAAAAAAGCGCTGTGGCCAGGGTGCGCTCGGCGGGCCGGTTCGCCCACGACGTGCGCGAGGGCATGGACGTTTATATGAGTCGGCAGGACGACTAGCCAGGCTCTACCCTTGCGGTAACAAGGTGACAACTGGTAACCGCGGGCTGCCCCGGGCGGCCCGCGCTCGATTTTCAATCATGTGAAGGATGGCCGCTGATGGAGTCGGCAGAGATTGCGCGCCGCTTCCTGGGATATTTCGAACAGCACGGGCACACGATCGTGCCGTCGGCCTCGCTGGTGGCCGACGACCCGACGGTGCTGTTCGTGATCGCCGGGATGCAGCCGTTCAAGCCGTACCTGCTCGGCCAGCAGACTCCGCCCTACAAGCGCGCCGCCGACGTGCAGAAGTGCGTGCGCACCGGGGACATCGAAGAGGTCGGCAAGACCACCCGGCACGCCACCTTCTTCCAGATGCTCGGCAACTGGTCGTTCGGTGACTACTTCAAGGACATGGCCATCCCGTACGCCTGGGAGCTGCTGACCCGCTCCGAGCACGACGGCGGGTTCGGCTTCCCCGAGGACCGGCTGTGGGCCACCGTGCTGCCCGAGGACGACGAGGCCTACGCGATCTGGCGCGACGTGGTCAAGCTGCCCGAGGACCGGATCCAGCGCCGCGGCCTGGCCGACAACTACTGGAGCATGGGCGTGGCCGGCCCGGGCGGCCCGTGCTCGGAGATCTATTACGACCGCGGCCCGGAGTACGGCCGCGAAGGCGGTCCCGAGGCCGACGAAGACCGCTACCTCGAGGTCTGGAACCTGGTCTTCATGCAGGACCAGCTGAGCGCGTTCCGGTCCAAGACCGACTTTGACATCGAGGGCCCGCTGCCGTTCCGCAACGTGGACACCGGCATGGGCCTGGAGCGGATGGCCGCCATCCTGCAGGGTGTCGACAACATCTATGAGGTCGACACCACCTACAAGATCCTGGACCGCGCGGCCGAGCTGACCGAGCAGCGCTACGGGGCCAGCGACCGCTCCGACGTCGCGCTCAAGGTGGTCGCCGACCACGTGCGGGCCTCGGTCATGCTGGTCGAGGACGGCGTCATCCCCGGCAACGAAGGCCGCGGCTACGTGCTCCGGCGGATCCTGCGCCGCAGCATCCGCAACCTGCGCATGCTGTCCGGCGGCCAGCGCGGCGGCGGCGGGCGCGGTGCCGCCAGCGACGAGCACTTCCTGCACGAGCTGGGCGCGACCGCGATCGAGGCCATGGCCCCGCTGTACCCGGAGCTGCGCCGGGACGCGGCCAACATCCACACCGTGCTGGACGCGGAGGAAGCGGCGTTCCTGGGCACGCTGCGCACCGGCACCGCGATCTTCGACGCGGCGACCGAGGAGACCCGGCGCAAGAAGTCCAGCCAGCTGTCCGGGGACCAGGCGTTCCAGCTGCACGACACCTACGGGTTCCCGATCGAGCTG
>DASXJM010000341.1:0-4213 GCA_036497405.1 Streptosporangiaceae bacterium
TCGTCCGGGGTGCCGGGGCCGGCCGGACCCGTAGCGGCCGGGGCCGTGACCGCCTCCCCCAGGTAGACCTGGCCGGTGGCCACTCCCGGCGAGACCATGCGGCCCGGGAAGGTGACGCTCGGGCTCAACGGGCCGCCCTCACAGTGCAGCCTTCATTGGGCAGCCTTCATTGGGCGGCCAGGATGGCGTCCCGCAGCGCGCCCAGGATCAGCGCCGACGAGGCCGCGCCGGGGTCCTCGTGGCCGACGCTGCGCGGGCCGAGGTAGCTGGCCCGGCCTTTGAGCGCCTGCATGGAGACGGTGGCCTCGGCTCCGGACTGGGCCGCGGTCACCAGCGCGCCCAGCGCGTCGGCAGCGGACTGACCCTCGGCCACCGCCTTGCTGAACGCGGCGGTGGCCGGGGCCAGCACGTCGACCATGGTCTTGTCGCCCTCCTTGGCCGCGCCGAGCTGCTGGATGCCGGCCAGGGCCGCCTCGAGCGCGGCCGCCAGCGCGGCCAGATCCACGTCGCTGGCGTCGCCCAGCGACCTGCCGGCCCGCCGGAACGCCGTGCCGTAGAGCGGGCCGGACGCCCCGCCGACCTTGGAGATCAGCGTGCGCCCGGTCAGCGTGAGGACGGCTCCGGGGGTGGCGGGCGGGTCCGCGTCCAGCGCGGCCAGCACGGCGGTGAACCCCCGGTTCAGGTTGGCGCCGTGGTCCGCGTCGCCGATGGCCGCGTCCAGCTGGGTCAGGTGGTCGCGCTGGTCCTTGATCACGGCCGCGATGTCCGTGATCCAGGCGCGGAAGACGTCAGCATCCATGGTTTCTCCTCCGGGCGGCGCTGGTGGCAGTGCTTACCCTCAGCGGCTTACCCTCAGCGTCCCCAGCGGAGCCCGGGCGTGTCCACTGGCGCGTCCCACAGCCGGGTCAGATCGTCGGTGAGCTGGGTGACCGTCACCGAGAAGCCCTGCATGTCGAGGCTGGTGATGTAGTTGCCGACCAGGTTGCGGGCGATCCGGGCTCCGTGGCCCTCGATGTAGCGCTGGACCTCGGCGTACAGCACGTAGAGCTCCATCAGCGGGGTGCCGCCCATGCCGTTGACCATGACCAGCAGGTCGCCCGACAACGGCATGTCGTCACCGATGGCGTCGAGCACGGTCCCGGCCAGGTTGTGGGCGGTGGTGATCGTCGTCCGCTCGCGGCCGGGCTCGCCGTGGATGCCGATGCCCAGCTCGATCTCGGACTCGGCCAGCTCGAAGCTGGGCTTGCCCACGGCCGGGAGCGTGCACGAGGTCAGCGCGACCCCGAACGAGCGGGAGCGCTCGTTGACCTCGCGGGCGATGGCGGCCACGTCGGCCAGGGGCGCGCCTGCTTCGGCCAGGGCTCCGGCGATCTTCTCCACGAACACGGTGGCGCCGACGCCGCGGCGGCCCGCGGTGTACAGCGAGTCCTGGACGGCCACGTCGTCGTTGACCACGACCGAGACGACCTCGATGCCCTCGTCGTCGGCCAGTTCGGCCGCCATCTGGAAGTTGAGGATGTCGCCGGTGTAGTTCTTCACGATGTGCAGCACGCCGGCGTCACCGCTGACGGCCTTGGTCGCGGCCAGCATCTGGTCCGGGACCGGCGAGGTGAACACCTCCCCGGCGCAGGCCGCGTCGAGCATGCCGTAGCCGACGAAGCCGCCGTGCAGCGGCTCGTGGCCGGAACCGCCGCCGGACACCAGCCCGACCTTGCCCGCCCGGGGGGCGTCACCACGGATCACGACCTTGTTTTCAGCGTCAAGACGCAGAGACGGGTGCGCCGCGGCCAGGCCGGCCAACGCATCGGTGACCACATCGTCGGGTGCGTTGATGAGCTTCTTCATACGGTGCTCTCCCAGATCGGGCCCGGTAGATCGGGCCAGCCCTGAAGCGTGTTCGATATCGTCGAACACGGTTCTGGTCGCAACCTATGGCGGCCGGGCCGGACCGTCAAGAGCCCCCGGCCGAGGTCCGGCCCGCCCCCGGCCGAGGTCCGGCCCGCCTCCGGCCGCGTTGGTGTCGGTCAGCCCCAGGGCCGGGCCGACCGGGCCGTCCAGTACTCCTCGGGCGGTTCGGCCAGATCGAGCTCCGGGAGGGGGCCGACCGTGAGGGCGTCCAGGTTGGACTGGAGCTGGCCGGGGGTCACCGCCCCGGACAGGACCACGGTGGCCCAGGGGTTGGCCAGCACCGCGGCCAGGGCCACCGCGTCCTCGGTGACGCCCTGGCTGGCGGCCAGCTCGGTCAGCGCGGGCGGGGCGTGGCCCGGCACCAGCCGGCCGTTGGCCACCGCCTCCTTGACCAGGACCGGCCAGCCCGCGTCGGCCGCCTCGGCCGCGGCCGGCCCCACCGACGGCTCCAGCAGGTTCCACGTGACCTGGGCCGCGCCGAACACCGGCTGGCCGTCGACGGTCACGGTCAGGGCGTGGCGCAGGGTGTCGGCCTGGGCCGGCCCGCTGGTGGTCAGCCCGACCAGCACCCCGTCCGCCCGCAGCTGGGCCAGCGCGGCCAGCAGCTCCTGGTCCTCGAACAAGCCGGAATCCAGGGTGGCCGAATGGACCTGGTACAGCGCGATCCGGTCGCCGAGCCGGGCCCGACTCTCGGCCAGCTGGGTGCTGAACATGGCCAGCGAGTGTTCCTTGACCTCGTGCTGGTCCGCCTCCAGCTGCCAGTCGCCGACGTAGCGGTAGCCCCATTTCGAGCCGACCACCACGTCGGGATGGTCGCGGGCGGCCAGCCACTGGCCCAGGAACTCCTCGGCCCGGCCGTAGGACCGGGCCGCGTCGACGTAGCGGACCCCGGCCGCGTAGGCGCAGTCGAGCACGAGGAACGACTGGTCGCGCAGCCCGTCGACGCTGCGATTGGGCAGGTCACCGCCGCGGCCGGCGGTGATGTAGGCCGGGCGGCCGAGTGCGGCCAGGCCCAGCCCGATGCGGGAGACCAGCGGGCCGCGCGAGCCCAGGGTCGTGGTCGGTACCGTCATCATCCCTCCAGCAGCAGTGCCAGCAAATAGGGACCGATGGAAAGAAATTCTGCCAGTGCGGTGAGATTTGGCCATCCCGGCGGTCTGTATGGGTGACGGCACCCGCCGTCCACTGTGACCTGTCCGTGCTGGCTGCCTGTGTCTAGCGGCCGTGATGACCTGCCGGGGGTGAGGCTGCGTGCGCATCGAGTACCGGTTGCTGGACCGCGCCGTCCGGTACGCGCTGTCCGCGGCCGGCCACGCGACCCCGCGGCGGCTGACCGCGGCGACGCCGTGTCCGGAATGGGATCTGGGCCGGCTCCTGGCCCACCTGGGCGAGTCGCTGGAGGCGCTGGCCGAGGGGCTGTCGGTTCGTTCCGTCGGCCTGATCCCCACCTGCTGTGGCGCGGAGGGCTCCGCGGGGGCGCCTTCCGCGCCAGAAGCGGGCGACGGTGAGGGGCTGATCACCGGGCTGGCCGTGCGGTCGGCGATGCTGCTGGCCGCGTGCGCCGAAGTCCCGGGCGGCCAGGAGCCCGTGGCCGTGGGCGACCAGTTGCTGACCACCAGCGTGGTCGCGATCACCGGCGCCATCGAGGTCGCCGTGCACGGCTGGGACATCTCGGTGAGCTGCGGCGACCACGAGCCGGTACCGGCCCGGCTGGCCACCGAGCTGCTGCCGTACGCGGCGCTGCTGGTGCCCCGGCACACCCGCCCCGGCCTGTTCGCCGACCCGGTCCTGGTCCCCCGGCGGACCAGCGCCGGAGACCGGCTGGTGGCGTTCCTGGGCCGCCAGCCCATCGGCTCGAAGGTGGCCACGCCGGAGCCCGGCGGTTCGTGAGGTTCAGGCCGGGCCGGTGGGCCGGACGGTGCCGCTGGCCTGGGCGATGAGCCGGTCGAAGTCGCCGGCCGGGGTGGTCTCGGCGCCGAGGATGTGGCCGGTGAGGTCGCCGTGGTCATCGCTGCCGCCGGTGGGGACCAGGCCGAGTTCGGCGGCCAGCACCCGCAGCCGGCCCCGCATGGCGGGCGCCTGGTCGGGATGCCAGACCTCCAGGCCGGTCAGGCCGGCCGCGGCCATGGCCTCGATGACGCCGCCCCCCACCTCGTAGCCGTCGGAACGCGGGTGGGCCAGCACGCTGACGCCGCCGGCCGCCCGGACCAGGGCGATGGCCGCGGCCGGGTCCAGCGCGTACTTGTCCTCGTAGGCGCGGCCGCCGTCGCCGATCCACTCGGCGGTGAAGGCGTCGGCCGGTGAG